>NZ_JBFSRM010000004.1:0-265186 GCF_041465805.1 Vibrio sp. 10N.239.311.G01 | reverse complement strand
TCTGCTTCAATTTAAAGGGAAATTACCTTCCTTATCAACTGAGTTTTAACGGCACGTTAGCTCATGTATCAGCGTTACTTGTAGGCTTACCTTATTCAACACCAGGCGCAATACCTCGTCAGCTAAAGGGGTTCCACAACATGGCTGAAAGCTTAATACTTGAAGGGCGAAGGGAAAGGACATTCCCTAGAAGAGTTAAACCCAGACCACAACGGTATGCTAAGAACAAAAATGCCGTTCACTCTTAAGTGAACGGCATTACCGCACTTGCGGAGGTTTTTTTATGTTCGGAATAAAACGAGACGACGGCTGTTTCTGCGTACTACCATCTGGACTCGTTATTCAAAAGCTAATCCACGTCTTGGTCGATAGCGTATTTTATTGCAAGACCGCAGATTGCCATCATAACGAATGGGATCGCGGCAGTGGTGTATTCCGCCCACGCCATATCAGCGAATGCTTTTGCCAGCAGTACGTGGCCGAGAATAAGCAGAAGCGCACACACAATAGCGACAATAATCAGCTTAACTTCATTTCCCATAGTCATTTTCAACATAACGGTATCTCCAATATTTGGTCTACCGTTATTGAATCACAACTCTTTGGTCAATTAGGCGTACAGTTACCCCACAAACAACCCGTACAGTTGGAATGATTGTCTTTTTTATGAGGGACTTAAGGTTTTACGAGTGCGTAAGTTGATGTGCCAGTTTGCCAAGCCAGATGAGCGCCTGTTCTTTCTCTTCTGTCAATTCATAAGAGAAGTTCAATCGTATCGCGTTATCCACTCTGCCATGCTCACTAAACAGATCGCCAGATGCAACGCTAATGCCTTGCTCGATAGCCAGTTGATGAAACTGTTGGCTGTCGAATTTTTCAGAAAAGCGAATCCATATCAAGTAGCCACCAGCCGGCTCTTCAATCTCTATTGAATGCGGAAAGTACTGCTTAATGACATCGATAAATCGCTCTTTCCTGACGACAAGGTTTTTACGCAGTTTACGAAGGTGATTGTCGTAGCTTTCATGCGTTAAGAAATGAGCGACACCAAGTTGAACAGGAGCGCTACTCGATAACGTAGAAAGAAGCTGTAACTTTTGAATCGCGTCGTTAAAACGCGTGTTCACAACCCACCCTACTCGATAACCAGGACACAAACTTTTTGAATACGACCCACAAAGCAAGACGGAATCGGTCTTATCGAAGGCCTTTAGTGGCTTCGGCTTATGCCCTTCGTAATAAAGATCGCCATACACGTCATCTTCAATAATGTAGGTTCCATGTTGTTCTGCAATCTCTACCACACGGCGCTTTGCCTGTTCCGACAAACTGGTTCCCGTTGGGTTTTGAAAAGTCGTCATCAGCCAACACGCTTTAACATCTTGGTTTTGTAGCGCGTTTTCAAACTGCTCTATATTCAACCCATTGATTGGGCAAACGTCCACTTCGATCGGGTTAAGCCCGAGCCTCTCGACAGCCTGCAGAGCACCATAGAATGCGGGAGACTCAATCACGACGTTATCACCCGACTTGGTGACCGTTTGCAGGCTCAAGTTGAGCGCCTCCATAGCACCCGACGTAATCACGATGTCTTGATGATTAACCGTGATCCCTTGCTGCAGATAACGCTGTGCGATTTGCCTTCTCAAGGACTCACTGCCCGGTGGTAAATTATTTATCACACTCGCGCCAGTCATCTTCCTACCCGCGCTGGCAAGGTTTCGAGTCAAGGTAGGTAACGGGAAAAGGTCGGGATCTGGGAATGCAGAGCCGAAAGGCATCACACCTTCGGCTGAACTCGACTTCAAGAAATCAAATAAGCGGTCATTAATGGCTTTCTTTTCACTAACGAGTGGCTGTGCGTAGTCAACGCCGTCCAGCCTTGGCGCTACAAAGTAGCCCGACTGAGGTTTAGCGATGATCCACCCTTCGCTTTCTAGCAACTGATAGGCTTGTAAGACAGTACTATTGCTGACGTTGTAATTTCGACAACTCATGCGTACCGAAGGGATCTTCTCTCCGGATCGCCACGTATTGTTGGCTATCTGAGTTCGAATATCCTTTGCAAGCTCTTCATAACGCGCCATCTAATTGTACTACCTAGAGAAATTCTGTGAGCCGGTGATTTTATCACTTACGCCAACAACTATTGCTGCTATCCATATGATCGCACCTAATTTCCACAATAGTGTGAATTGGTTCACAGATAACTTTGTAAGCTTTGCTAAGTTTGTACCCAAGGTAGGAGCTAAGTTGGCTTTCTACCTCAATAATTTGATGTAACCCAAAAACATGCGAGATAACAATGAAAAAAATAGAAGCAGACCAATTAAGTTATAAAGGAGAGTCAAACGGTGTTCACAGTTGGACAACACCGAGCGGTCAGCCATATTACTGGCACCCAGATTGGCTCCATATTGCTGAAGATGCGACAGGCTCACATCCAAAGCAAAAGATCGATGTCGAACAAGACCAAGCACCAACGGAAAAACACGCGGTGTCTGCTATTCTGAAACACATCAACCAATGGGCTGCAGACAAACTAGCGTCTCACCCTGAGATTGAAACCGGCTCAATCGAAGCTGAAATCAATCTCAAAAAGTAACGGGGTAAAGTAGATAGCAAACTCAATCACTCGCGATTCTAACCAGTACACAGACTGAATAGCCTCGAACCTCGACCGAGGCTATTCAAGTATCTTCATAAAAATGCTGCAATAACCCCCACCTAGCTAACAAATCTCTAACACAAACCAGTTTCTTGTATCAATCCACGAAAGCTATCGATAGAATTTCCGGTCTTATTCACGTCAGTTATGCTAATTATTCGCAATTCTAAAGTCGTGAATCAATGAATGCGTAAATCTAATAAGAATGAGAACAAAGGCTTACCGATGGATACTTCAAATTACAATCAATCGCTAACGACTAAGTTATACGTCATTGCTGGCGTGCTGTTTGGCACCTATGGCAGTCGGGTGTGCCCTATGCTCGATAGCTTAACGACGTTAGAGATTTTCACACAAGTCAGTATTGTGTTTATCTTATTATGGCTCGCACGTCGTTACCCATTGGCGCAACATACCTTGGTCAAGCAAGGCCGATTCGCGCAACTCGATACCCTGCTATTTTTTGCTGCAAGTGTGCCTTTCGCGCTCTACTACAACTTAAGCTATGAATTCACCATAGATAGTAATTTGAAGGTGCTGTTTGGCATGAGTCTATTCGGCTTCTTTACCGGAACCATTCTTCAATTGAATGCCAAGCTCAGCCAAATGGATAAAATGGAGACGACTGGACAATTCGACTTCCAACTGGTTGGTGAAAGAAGTTCACTGGTCAAGCAGATGATAGGCTTGGTTATCGTGCTTCTGGTAACACTGACGACTATGTTGACGATGATTGCTGTCAAAGACATCTTCTGGTTAGAACATAACCCTGACCGCTTATTGGATGGCACCGGCAAGATCAGCGTGATCAAAGAGTTTATTTATTTGGCTGTGGTACTGGGTGGCTACGCGATAACCATCATGACGCTTTGGAGTAAGCTAATTAAGCGTATTCTCCTAAGCCAAGAGCACGCATTAAACAAAGTCACCAATGGCGAGCAAGGCGTTCGCTTACCTATTTTCGGCTACAACGAGCTTGGATCAATGGCATCTATGACCAATACCATGCTTGATAGCCTTGAAACCGCGCAAAACGAAGTGAAAACCACACGTGACGTGGCCATTGTGAGCTTATCGGCATTGGCTGAATCTCGAGACAATGAAACGGGCGCACATATCCTAAGAACTCAAGAGTACGTCAAGGTGCTCGCACAAGAGCTCAGCAAATCAGAAACCCACTCAAGCTTGTTAACTCCAAACTACATCGAGTTGCTCTACAAATCTGCGCCTTTGCACGACGTGGGCAAAGTAGGTGTTCCTGATAGTGTGTTATTGAAGCCGGGCAAATTGACGGACGAAGAGTTTGAGATAATGAAAGGTCACCCCACGATTGGGGCTGAAGCGTTATCTATTGCAGAAAAGCAGTTGGGAAGTAGCTCTTTCTTAAGAGTCGCAAAGGAGATATCTCTGACTCACCACGAGAAATGGAATGGCAGTGGTTATCCTAATCAGTTGTCTGGTGAAGATATCCCGTTATCTGGCCGTTTAATGGCATTAGCTGATGTTTATGATGCGCTCATCTCGAAGCGAGTCTACAAGCCAGCCTTTACTCATGAACAAGCTAAACAGATCATCTTAGAGGGCAATGGGACGCATTTTGATCCGCAAGTTGTCCAAGCTTTTCTGGTCGTCGAACAAGCGTTTGTTTCAATTGCTGCGACCTACAAAGATGGCAAAAATGTAGCGAGTGAACTCGAGCGCGAAAGCTTTATTGCTCAACCAGCGTAATCTATTCAAAATCCACTAACTTCTTGCACCCTATAGGTTAATCCGTAGGGTGTTTTGTTATCAAATATCCTCTTTAGTCAATAAATCTGATTGAAATGGATTTTTTTTGGTCTTTCTGTTCACTTCGTATTGTCTTAAAAATTCCATACAGGTATAACTACCCATAGATACTATCCCCTCTCAATTGACATGGATGAAGATTATGTTTGAAAAAGTGTTAGCTGCTCCCGCCGATCCTATCCTCGGCCTTACTGAAGAGTTTAAAAAAGACTCTCGTGCAGAGAAAATCAACCTTGGCGTTGGCATCTACAAAAATGAAGATGGTCAAACACCAGTACTTAAAACAGTAAAGAAAGCAGAAGCTGCACTTCTTGAAAACGAAAAAACCAAATCTTACCTAACGATTGAAGGTACAGCTGAATACGGTCTAGCGGTTCAGAAACTTCTTTTCGGTTCAGACGCAGAGATCGTTGCATCTCAACGCGCTAAAACAGCACAAGCTCCAGGTGGTACAGGTGCACTTCGCGTAGCGGGTGAATTCATCAAGCGCCAACTGGGCGAAGTGAAAATCTGGATCAGTAACCCAACTTGGGCTAACCACAACGGCGTTTTCGCAGCTGCGGGTATCGAAACTGCTCAATACAGCTACTACAACGCTGAAACTAAAGACAAAGACTTCGCTGGCATGGTTGCTGACCTAGAGAAAGCTTCTGAAGGCGATATCGTTCTTCTTCACGGCTGCTGTCACAACCCAACAGGTATCGACCCAACAACTGAAGAGTGGGAAGTTCTTGCTAAACTGGTTGCTGAGAAGAAACTGCTTCCTCTATTCGATTTTGCTTACCAAGGTTTTGCAAAAGGCGTTGAAGAAGATGCTGCTGGCCTACGTATTTTTGCTCAATACAACAAAGAGATCCTTGTTGCTAGCTCGTTCTCTAAGAACTTCGGCTTGTACAACGAGCGTGTTGGTGCATTCACTCTGGTTGCTGAATCAGCAGACGTAGCAACGACAGCATTCTCTCAAGTTAAGAGCATTATCCGCTCTATCTACTCTAACCCACCAGCCCACGGCAGTGCTGTCGTTACTCACATCCTTGGTGATGCTGATCTACGTGCTGAATGGGAAGCAGAAGTAGCAGAAATGCGTGACCGTATCCAAGAGATGCGTGAGCTATTTGTAACAACACTGAAATCAGAAGGTGTTGATGCAGACTTCACATTCATTGAACGTCAAAACGGCATGTTCTCTTTCTCTGGCCTAAGCAAAGAGCAAGTAACTCGCCTAAAAGACGAATTCGCAATCTACATTGTTGGTTCTGGCCGTATCAGTGTTGCTGGTATGACTAAGTCAAACATGGGTCCTCTATGTAAAGGTATCGCTGCGGTTCTTTAATCGAAAAGCGAAACCTTTATTTGCAGACCAATAGATATGCAAAAGCCAGCAATCAAGCTGGCTTTTTTGTGTCTGCCTCTTTGTATATAAGAGCTATTAGGGCATGTAGCCTTTTCGTTACTGGCTAATACTCTAGGAAAAATTCCACACCTAGCTCGTTAGTACGTTCGCTACGAATTTTACCTTCACCATCTCGATGTTGGTATGACCCACCAATCGCAAACTTGTTGGTCACTAGATAACGTAAACCTAAGTGATAGATCTGTTCATCAAACAGGTCACTTCGATTCACTTGCACACTCCCGTTAGCTATCCAACGTTTCGCAAATCCATAGTTAAGCTCAGCTTTTACCCCTTGGATGAACTCGGTGTCTGAAGATTCAGTTCGGTTGGTGTCATTATCTTCAACCTTACCTTTCGTGATACCAAGCAGGTAGTAAGCCACTATATCTAAATCTTTCTTAATGCTGTAACGGTAACCAACACCTGGCATCAGCGTATCAATTCGAGTTGTGGTGTCATCAGGGTGAATGAAGCGTGCGCTGTAGTCTCCCAGCAGCAACCAATCATCCGTCATCGCGTAACTGACGCCTAATCCATAAGACGAGGCATTGTTATTACTGCCTGCATCTTCATTTAAACTGCCCGAATGCGCCGTGGCATAAATATGGTCGTAATCTAAAATATCCACCGCGTTAGTGTCCGCCCACAAACTTGGAGAAAACATAAAAACCGCAGATACAAAACTAAGCTTCCACTTCGACATTCCTATCATCCTTAAACTGTCACTCCATTAATTGAAAGGTTAGTCTATCCATAAGACTTTAAAAAGGTTTTAGCTCACAGATTGATTTGTGACGGCAAAATATTATCAAATGTTGTACCATGAAATCATACAAACCAATGGATGATCATTATGGATGCTGAGTTATTAGAGATTCAAAACTTTCTGGCACAATACCCCCCTTTCACAGAACTCCCTGAGGAGATGTTGGCGAAAGTGACCAGTAGCGTGGAAATTTCTTATTACCGCCAAGATACCCCTATCATTCACTTTGGTGATCAAATACATGACTTATACATCGTTCGAAGTGGCGAAGTCGAAGTCTATCGTCGTAAAGGCGAACTCTATAACCGCCTTGATGAAGGCCACTTGTTCGGTCAAATGGGCCTACTGACCAACAACAAGGTGCGTTTTCCAGTTAAAGCGACTGAAGACACCCTACTCTACTGTATTCCTGAGCCTATCTTCCAAGAGCTCTACGACAACTACGACTCCTTTGCCGATTTCGTAGAAGTAGAAGATAACGCGCGACTGCGCCAAGCCAACTCAGACAGCAACGACGCTAACGACCTAACAACATCCAAGGTTAAAACGCTGCTGACCAGCGAAGCGCCAATGATCGAAAAAACGCGCACGATTCAGCAAGCTGCAACCATGATGGCGCAAGATAATGTTTCCTCTTTGCTGATCATCGATCCAGATATCGTTGAAGATGATGAAGATGACTCAACACCCGTGATTGGTATCATCACCGACCGAGATTTATGTACGCGTGTCCTCGCCGAAGGTCTCGATCCTTCGGATGAAGTATCCAGCGTAATGACACCCGAGGTTATCTCACTCGACCATAATGCTTATGTATACGAAGCTATGATGACCATGCTTCGCTATAACGTGCATCATTTACCAGTACTTAAAGATAAGAAGCCGATTGGTATTATCGAAGCGACCGATATTGTTCGTTATGAGTCTCAAAACTCGCTGTTATTGGTAAGTAGTATCTTCCAGCAACAAAGTATCGAAGATCTGAAGGTGCTTTCCGAGCAAGTGAAAGACAGCTTTGTACGCTTAGTTAACGAAGATGCCAATGCCCACATGGTGGGTACTGCAATGTCGGTAATTGGTCGTAGCTTTAAGCAGCGAATTATCGAACTGGGCGAAGAGAAATTGGGCAAGGCGCCTATTCCTTACTGTTTCCTCGCACTCGGCTCTATGGGGCGTGATGAGCAGTTGCTGGTTACAGACCAAGATAACGCAATTATTCTTGATGATACCTACGACGAGAAAAAGCACGGTAAATACTTTGAGGAGCTATCGACCTTCATTTGTGATGGCTTAGATCAGTGTGGCTATGTGTACTGTACTGGCGACATCATGGCGACTAACCCAACGTGGCGTATGACTCGCCGCCAATGGGAAGAGTGCTTTGCCGATTGGATTGATGATCCAAACCCGAAAGCCCTGTTGAATGCTTCAATCTTCTTCGACTTAGATGGCGTTTATGGTCGCCTGAAATGGGCTGAGCAATTGAATAGCTTTATTGTTCGACGCGCACGTAAGAACAACCGCTTCTTGGCGTGTCTTGCACGTAATGCTCTTAACCGCACACCGCCACTCGGCTTCTTCAAAGATTTCGTGATGGAGAAAGATGGCCGCCACAACAACTCAATCAATCTTAAGCGTCGTGGTACTGCGCCACTGGCCGATTTGATTCGTGTTCACTCACTGGCGGTAGCCTCTCGTTCTAAAAACTCGTTCGAACGTTTAGATGACATTATCGACGCTGGTATTCTGCCGAAAGGCCGAGCTCAAGATTTGAAAGATGCGATGGAGTTTATCTCTCTGGTTCGTATTCGCCACCAAGCACACGATGTCGACAACAACATCGAGCCCGATAACAACATCGAGCCAGAGAACCTGTCTGACTTCGAACGACGTAACCTAAAGGATGCATTCCAAATATTAAGTAATGCACAAAACTTCCTTAAGTTCCGTTATCAAGCCAGCAACAAGTTTAAGTAGGGCCTATGAACAAACTATTCAGATCACCTGCGGTCGATTGGCCATTTAAGTTTGCTCAGAAGCTAGAACGAGCGAGAGACGAGCGCTTAAAGTACTTTTACAGCCAGCCTCTTCCTGCGCCTGATACGCCACTTTCAGAAGTGATGTTCTTGGCTGTCGACTTTGAAACGACGGGGTTAAACCCAAACAAAGACGGCATCATTACCATTGGTTTAGTGCCATTTACGCTCAATCGCATCTACTTGCGACAAGCCAAACACTGGACGCTGAGACCAAAACAGAAGTTAGAAGAAGAGTCTGTCGTGATTCATGGCATCACTCACAATGACATCATTGATGCGCCAGACCTTAGCGAAGTGTTGGGCGAGATCTTAGAATCAATGGCGGGGCATATCCCTGTGGTTCACTATCGTCGTATCGAACGTGACTTTTTGGACAATGCATTGAAAGTGCGACTCGGTGAAGGCATTGAGTTCCCAGTCCTCGACACGCTGGAGATTGAATCTCAGATCCAAAATAAACTGGCTGGCGGCTTGTGGAATAAGCTGAAAGGTAAGAAGCCAGCTTCAGTGAGACTGGGTCAGAGTCGTCGTCGATACCATCTGCCCGACTACACGCCGCATCATGCATTAACTGACGCTATTGCGACCGCTGAGCTACTCCAAGCGCAAATTGCTCATCACTTTGACTCTGAGATGCCTCTGAAGAGTTTCTGGCTCTAGCTGAGTTACGTAAGCTAAATACAAACACAAAGCCCATCAACTTTCCATTGGTGGGCTTTTTCATTTTTATCGTCTGTGTTTAAGCAACGGTTGGCCCGACTAAGCGCATTTCCCATAAGCGTTTAAACATATTATAACGTCACACCGCAGCAGTTCCGCTCTAATGGACGTCGAAAATCGTGATCGCTATTTGTCAGCGTGATTGGCATTATTACTTCCCAACCACAGACAACGTTTGGTAATAAAGACGCTTTTGCTGATACATATTCTCATCAGCGACTGAGAACAATTGCTCAACGTCTGTTGAATTACTAGAGGCTGCACCAATCGAGAATCTGACAGGAATAGAGATACCCGCTTTAGTCTCGATTGCCTGTTGCTCCTGAGCAATGTACAACTGCTCAGTCATCTTTGCGACATTGAGCGAACTCGACTCACCAGACGTTAAGGTAAGCACCGCAAATTCATCTCCACCCAAACGGTATAGATTACTGGCAGGTGTCAATTCGTGGCTGATTACGTCTACGCAGCGCTGTATCAGCTCATCCCCGATCTCATGCCCATGAACATCATTGGTCGTTTTCAAGCCATTGATATCAATAATGATCAAAGAAATCTGATTTTGATTGTCGTTAATGCTGCGTTTACTGAATTCGAGATCTTCATTAAAAGCTTTACGATTCAAACAGCCAGTCGGCATGTTAATCCGTGTAATATTTTCGAGCTCTAGCCAACCAGCTAACTGTTTTTGGTACATGTCAAAAATCAGAAGATCTTCTTCACTGAGGACATCAAATGAACTTGAACAAAAATACCCGATCGCCGTCCCCTGTGAGTCACAGAGTATCAGGTCAGCCTCGCCAGTCCGGTTAAAATTAAACTGAATCGAATGTTGAACAAGTAATGTCTTTAACTCTTGATCGACCATTTGAGGAATCAACCGATATTCAGCCGCGTGTCTTGATGATGCAAACTGAACGATCTTCAAAAGACGATGCTTCTGGGATTCTTCACGCGCGAGCGAATACGTTAACTTGCTGGTTTTCTCTTCAACTAAGTCCTCTAGCAGAACATTAAACCTTTCGAGTTTATCGTTGCTTTCGGTCAGTTCACGGACTTGGCATTGTATACGACCCCACATGGTTTCCAATAAACGACTCAGCGTGACGAACTCTGTAAAACGATGTTCATCCACACTATGAGTCGGTGACTGGTTATGCGAATACGACGTAACAGATTCAGCCAACAAGTTTAACTGCCCTGAGAACCAGCGGCTTAGGAACAGAGCAAACACAATCGAGATGGCAAGCGTCGCCACCAATATTCTGACAAAGACCACCTGAGCTTGTTGCATCTCTAATAAACGCTCACTGTCGGAAATATGATGTTTGACGTTCAGTACCAATTTGTCGGTAAAGAATGTGCTGTCGATAGAGATAATGTTCGCACTTTGTTCAGAAGATTGAGCATCCGTTGAATCAATATAGTTAAACTCAACCGACTCATTTTGATAAAGGAAAGGCGTCACTTTAGTCTTAAGTCTGTCATACCCCATAAGAACCACAAGATAACCCTGCGGCGTGTATGTAGAACCTTCTATCAAACGATAAGGTAAAATCGGCGCGACAAAAGCGATACCTGCAGCGGCATTATCCGCCACTTCAGTTTCGGTAAACTCGGTGTGGAACAATTTCCCTTGCCCATAAACCGATTGAGGACGCTTCAAGCTTTCTAATAACTGGCTCTGCTCAAAATGGTACAAGCTGCCTTTGCTGTCATAAATGGGCTTCCAGTTTTGGTCCAGAATATAAGTCGCGGACACACTCTCCGCTAGCGCATTGAAGCTATCCATCTTGTCCCAAACAACACTCGAGAAAAAGATATTACCACCCGCTTTAATCAATGATCGGTCATGCGAATACCATTGAGTTAGGCTCGCCGTCAGCTTAATTTGCTCTTGTACGGTTTGACGAATACCGGTCGTAGAGTTGTCCAGCTTGGTTTCTTTTTGCTCTAAAGAACTTTGGTTTTGTTTATTGAGAATCAACTGTCCCGCTAGGTAAACAGGAAGCATTGAGCAAGCCAGCAACACCAAGCCCATGGTGTATTTTAATGATAGCTTCAATCTCTTACCCTCATATTCGCCGAGTAATATTGAACAAAATCATTGTAAAACTTATGCAGTTCACTCTTTGGCATCCCTGACTTGTAACGCTGATACGCCCGAGCCGATGCCTCCCAAACGATCGCCATCTTGTAGTCACTCGACATCATTTGCGATGCTTGAAACTCATCGTACATATTTGAAAGTGTCTGGTTACCTTCCTCAACACGGCGTTGATTAACCTCATAAAACGGCGAAACCATGGCACTCGAGTGAGCTAAATAGGTGAAACTGTTTGATTGCAGGTATTGAACGACTTCTTTCAAAGCCAATTTCTTATCTGGGTTTTGCATGCCTTTTTCCGTGACAGCAAAAACCTTTGCGCCACTAAATGAAGACATACTTTCACCACGATAGGTCGGCAACGAATTGATGTACAAATCTCGACCAAAGGCGGCATCGAGTTCGCCGAACGCCCAATCACCGTCAATCAAAAACTCGACTTCCCCATTGATGAACCTCTGCCTCGCGCAAATATCGCTGCACGATGATTCGATGACTTTTTTCTGCTGCAACATGTCGATGAAATCAAAGATAGCAACTAACCCTTCACCATTAACATTCTTCGACGATAATAAGTCTTCAGAAAAAAGCTGATAGAAAGCTAGATAGAAGTACATGTTTGGATTGGGAAAAAGCACGCTCACTTGATCGGACTGAGCAGAGCGTTCAATTAGGCTCTCCCATGTCACGACTTGCGCTTGAGGCTTGCTCGAATACAGAACGACTTGGTTTCCAATACCAACCGGTAACGCCTTAAGCTCACCGTTGATGACCACTGCATCGAGCGCTTTTTTCTCATAGCGTTGGGTATCGACCCAAGCATCAGGAAGCGTCGCTAAATCGATATATTCAGTTAGACCTAAGAAGTCAGAAGGAACCCAGATGGCGTCGGGAAAGGTATTGTCTCTAGGATCAGCAACAAGCAGTTCAGAACGAATACTGTTGACGTCAAACGAACGAATTTCTACACGATGATCAGTCACCGCTTCGATATGTTCTTTTACATAATCGGCCGTTTCATAATTAATACCAGCCCATATTTCAAGTGTGGACGAACAAGCAACGGCCGGAAATAGCATCGCAAATAGACTCAATAACCTCACACTTGGTTCCTTGTGGTAAAAATTAGACGTTGGATTTTAATCGCCCATCAATAAACCGGGCGATGCGGCTTATCGCTCACTGCTCATGATTAGAGACCTAGCTTTGGGCGACACGTTATATAGTAAAAAGTGCCTAAATAACAGTTGATACTCTCGCTTTAAGAGAAAGGTCTGCTCATTCTGATACATCCGTCATATCTCTGGATGACTGTTCTTACAATAAATCAACATACCATACCCTTTATTATTAACGACAAAAAAAATGCCGCAAAAGCGGCATCTATCTCGTTCGGTGCATTCGACACAATAAAAATCAAATAAGCAATTTATCAGTCAAAGCCCTATCATCGATTAAGCGTATTTCTCTTCGAAATCTTTCATGAAGCTAACCAGCGCTTGAACGCCTTCCAGAGACATTGCGTTGTAAAGTGAAGCTCTCATTCCACCTACTGCTCTATGGCCTTTCAGTGATTTCAGACCTGCAGCATCAGCCAATTCTAGGAACTTGCCATCTAACTCAGGTTTCGCCAGTTGGAACGGCACGTTCATTCTAGAACGGTTTGCAGTGTGAACATCGTTTTTGTAGAAAGCTGAGCTATCGATTGCATCGTAAAGCAGCGCTGCTTTCTCTTTGTTCACCAACTCCATCGCTTCAACGCCACCTTGAGCTTTCAGCCACTTGAACACAAGGCCTGATAGGTACCAAGCGTACGTTGGTGGTGTGTTGAACATTGAGTCTTTTTCAGCAAGTACTTTGTAGTTCAGAATACTCGGCAACACGTCGTTTGCGAGTTCGAGTAGATCATCACGTACGATTGCAATGCAGATACCCGCAGGGCCGATATTCTTTTGCGCGCCCGCGTAGATAACACCGTACTGAGACACATCAATCTTACGAGACAGAATGTTAGATGACATATCCGCTACGATTGGCTTATCCGTTTGAGGAAGCTCGCTGATTTCAATACCATCGATGGTTTCATTCGGACAGAAATGTACATACGCAGCTTCCGGGTCAATTTTCCAATCTTTAGCTGGAACAACCGCTGCTTTACCATCAATTGACGTCTTCGCGTTGAATACATCGATTTCGCAATATTTGCTCGCTTCAGTCACTGCACTTTCTGCCCAGTAACCCGCATCAATGTAAGTCGCTTTCGTCGCATCACCTAAAAGGTTTAGAGGAACAGCAGCGAATTGAGCACGAGCGCCCCCCTGACAGAAAAGAACTTTGTAGTTGTCTGGGATGTTCAGAAGATCACGTAGGTCCTGTTCGGACTCGTCAGCAACTTGAATAAATTCCTTGCTGCGATGGCTGATTTCCATCACGGAAGTCCCTAAACCATTCCAATCAATAAAGTCCGCTTGCGCTTGTTTCATTACCGGTTTAGGCAGTGCAGCTGGGCCAGCACTGAAGTTGAATACGTTATCTAATGTAAGTTCCATGGGGATGATTGCTCCTGCTAAATAATAACTATGCAAGTAATACCATGTTTTACCCAACATAAAAACAACAAAAGAGGTCTTAAGACCTCTTTTGTTTTGTACCGTATAAAATGTTTAAGCTTAACCTGCTAAATCACCCTATCAGTATTCACGCCTGCTCTGTTTATTGAACAAAAACCGGCATAAGTAGAGCGATTAATGGAATTTCTTGTCCATTTTCGAACACTAGGTTTCCATTTTCTAAGTCAGCGCTGATTTCATAACCACTGTCTGTTTCCTTGATCATTTCCATCACAAGCAATTCATCGATACCTTCACGGATGAATGGGTATTCTTCAACAAGCTCATTTGAGAAGCTAGAGTGAACGTTGCCCGTTAATGCAGGCATGATCATCGAAGGGTTGCTGCTGATGTTTTCTGTCCCTTCCGGTACGCTCACCAACCACTTAGATTCGAACTGTCCCTTACCTAACTCTAACGACATGTTGTTCATTGAAAGGTCGAAACCTTTAGCAAACAGGATATCGATAAATGGAATGATCTCTGCAACGTCTTCTTGCGTCATCACAGGATTAGATTGGTAAATCTCAAAGATTTTCTCAAACGACTCGCTATCCAACTTCGACATTTCAAAATCGACGTTTAGGTTGTTCAACTGGCCTTCACTGGTCTCGATGTTTGCGATATCCAGCTTGAGGTTGCTGCGCAGACGCTTAGTTGCTTCATCTAGATGTGATTCAAAATCGTACTTAGAATTTTCAATGGTCATGAAAGGCTGCATTGCAGAATCTGAAACCAAGAAGCTATCGATAGTAAAATTCTGAGTACCTAACCAGTAGCCTTTCGCTTGTTGGCCTGAACCCACACCTTTCAGATTAGACAGCGTTACCTCTTCACCGGTTTCAAAATCAATTTGAACTGAAGGGATTGAAAGCTCGTAATCAACTTGGCCTAAAACAGTCGCATGGCCAGAAAGATTCGATTTAGTGATCGAGACCGAAGTCCCATTCTCATCAGAACCTTGGTGATTGAACTGGCTTAACTCAAAGTTAAAGTCAGTGTTGCCGTTTAGCTCAGTACTAGTGGTCAGAGTTAAAGGCAGAATATCGGTATTCTCAAACGTCGACAGTGCATTTAGACTCACCAAACCATGGCTAACCGCACTATTTATGACAAACTCACTCGGCAACCCATCAATCGCAAGTTGCTCTTTCAGGTTTTCATCCATCACAGTTAAACGAGTGGTTACGTTGGAAGACAAGTAACCTCTATCGTATTCCACGATCTCAGCTTGAATGCTTGAATTGTTAAGCTTTGCAACGCCATCGGTAATCGCATTTTGTCCAATTTGCCCAACCGCTAGCGGCCAACAAAGTGCCAGTGAGATTGCTCCGCCAATAGCACCAATTTTTCTTAACTGTTCCATGAGTTCTCTTTCTACACGTGTCTATTTTTTTTAGTCTAACCCATCAGTAGCAAACAAGAAACATTGAGTTAAATCAGTCTATTGCTCGATACTTCGATTGCCTCAATAAATTAACGGCTAGCTCTCATCCTTATTCGGCGGTTCTTGCTAGGCTAAAGACGTCGCTACTATTAAGGTTGAGCTGTGAATCAATACGCTGTTATCTGTTTGGACAATAATCCGGTTAGCATTGAAAGAATACGTTCGGAGCTGGCTCCGTTGGCTTCTGTATTCGATATTTATACTGCCGAGAACATAGAAGACGCACATCACGCATTAGAAGATATTCATGATCACAACCAAACCGTTGCCTTGGTGATCACTCATCATCATTCTGAATTTAATGGCGTGCAATTCCTGATTGAACTTCAACAGCTGCCCCATAGTAATACCGCAAGAACGATATTAGTCAGCGCTTCGTCAGACATTCAATCCATTTTAACCGCTGTGAATGAAGGTAGGCTCAACCACTGTTTAACCAAACCGGTTCAAGATCAGGTTCTGTTCAAATCAGCGCAAAAAGAGCTGACCTCTTTTGTTATCCAATACGACTCAGAAAACCTGCTCTCTTACAGCGATGCATTGGATCAACAACGCTTACTCAGAGCGCACATTGAGCAAAAGATTCACTCTTTCCAATCGGGTTTCATTCACGACTACCACCAGCTTTCTGATAATGCCCTTGCAGAACGTGTCGTCAGTGCCTTACAAGATGTGTTTTCAAAAGATGACAAAACTAAGGCCATTCGTGACTATTCCCCCGAGCATCTACTCACTGTGGAAGGCGAAGACAATCGCTTTTTATGGCTGATCATTGAGGGTGAAGCAGCTCTTTATAAGAAAGATGAACTTGGGCAACAGCGGGAAGTGGTACGTCACTCCAAAGGGAACATTGTTGGCGGGATGTCATTTGTAACAGGCGAGCCTTCGTTTTCTACGGCGATCACCCTAACGCAGACTCGCGTTATCAAACTGGATAAAGATAGCTTTGCTCAGGTGATGCATTCAAACAATACCCTGCTGCCTTTATTTACCAATCTATTGCTCCGTCATTTTAATCGACGTTTGCAACGCAGCATCACCAATAAGATCAAACTGCAGCAGACACTAGAATCATTAGAGTCTGCACATCAACAACTGATCGAGAAAGAGAAAATGGCGATGCTCGGGCAGCTAGTCGCGGGAGTCGCACATGAGCTGAATAACCCGATTGCTGCCATATTAAGAAGCATCGAAACTCTGTCAGACCATCTCGACCAAATATTGGCAAACCTATCCGTTCCAGAGTCCAATAAAGGGACTGACGTACTGGCACATTCAAAGTTAGCTAAGCCACTATCAACAGCCCAAGAAAGACAGCTCGTAAAGCATCTTACGTCGACGATTAATGACCGTGCTTTAGCAAAAAAAGCGGTTAGATTGAATTTAAGCCAAGATGCTAAGGTTTTAGAGACTCTGAAAGACTCACCTGTCGCAGGCAAAGAATTACTCAACGACTTAGAGCATTACCACTATGTTGGAAATTCTATCCGTTCCATTCAAGTGTGTAGCAAACGCATTGCCGATATGGTCAAAAGCTTAAAAAGCTATGCTAGAGAAGATGAAGAAGTTCGCCACTACACAGATATCCACGAAGGGCTTGAAGATACCTTAGTGATCTTCGAAAACAGGCTTAAACACCACCAACTCGAAAAGCATTACGATACCGACTTACCGCCTTTATTGTGCCAGTCGCTCTCGCTGCAACAAGTGTGGACCAACCTTATCTCCAATGCGCTCGATGCCCTATCTGAACGAGGAAAAGTGACCATCACCACTTCTCAACAGACAAAAGGCGACGACGCGTTTCTTGTGGTGCAAATCTCCGATACTGGCCACGGCATTGCCAAAGAAGACATCAACACCATTTTCAACCCAAATTTCACGACTAAAAAAGAAGGCAACTTTGGTTTAGGGATTGGGTTATCCATTTCTCAACAAATCGTTTCGGCTCATCAAGGGTTTATTTTGGTGGAGTCAGAGGTAGGCAGCCATACAAACATGCAAGTGTGGCTTCCATTCAAACAAGAAGGAGCACCTCATGAATAAGTACCTAATTTTATGTGTCGATGATGAACCTGAAGTTCTCAATAGTGTCCTTCAGGACTTGGCGATATTTGAAGAGAACTTTCTGGTTGAAGGTGCAGAGTCGGTCGATGAAGCCAAGCAAGTAATCAAAGAAATGGGACAAGATGGTATTAAGCTCGCGTTAATCTTGTGCGACCACATCATGCCAGAAAAGACCGGCATCGATTTTCTGATCGAACTCAATCAACACGACGCGACGAAACCAACACGTAAGCTGCTGCTCACAGGGCAAGCTGGGCTGGAAGATACCGTCACGGCCATTAACAACGCTGCACTTGATTTCTATATTTCAAAACCTTGGCAAGGCGATCAACTGAGAGACACGATTACTCAACAATTGACTGACTATGTCATTGCCAACGACAAGCAATTGCTAAACTGGACTTCCATCTTAGATACCGAGCGCATACTGACTTCAATGGCGGATAAACGCACCAGTTTTGGTGAATAGCACTGATTGGTTAATGGATACTGAGAATAGCGTCATCCGATATAAAAACCTTCCGAATGTATACAAATTTTGGATAATTCGCTCGTCTATTTTTCTCATTCGCCCTAAACATGAGATCTCCGTTACATACTGATCCTTAATTTGCTTGTTTTTTAACTAAATGAGTAAGGTTTTACATTTTAAAGGATTACTTTTCCGTGAGTTAGATTAAACTGTCTCAATGTTTATGGTTTGCCGATTTGTCTCAAACCAAAGGAATTAACACTAATATAGGTTTACAGTCGTTATGCGCAAAATTCTACTTACTACCGCTATGCTATTGGCTTCTGGTCAAGCACTAGCTGTTGATGAACAACCACAGGTAATGAGCAACTTTAACTATGATTACTTTGAAGCACGTATCGGTGCTAGCCCAGTAACATTTGGTGGTGCGTTCAGTAAGTCCATTCACCCGAACGCTCACGCTATAGCACGTATCGATTCAGAATTTGAAAGCGATTACGACTCAGCTGTAGGTCTTGGTTTCCACGCTCCATTAAACAACTGGGCAGACCTAACAGGTGAAATGCTAGCTCGTATCGTTCAACCTGAGAACTCAAGCTCTACTGATATCGGTATGGAAATCAACATTGGTGTTCGCCAATGGCTTGGTCCACAACTAGAAGTTGGTGGTAAAGGTGGTTACGTTTCTATCGATGACAACGATGATTGGACAGGTTCTGTTTACGCGCGTTTCCACTCTACAGAGCTTTTCTCTTTAGGTGCTGAAGCTCGTATTAACGACTTCTACGGTGACCAACTTATGTTCACTGCTCGCTTCAAGTACTAATACTTAAAGCTCAAGCCCTAGCAAATAAGCTCTCTATGAGCACTTAGCCTTTTGATACTTAGTCTTTTAAGAAATCCGGCTAAGACAGAAACAAAAAAACCGAGGACATTCCTCGGTTTTTATTTATTAACAGTAATCTTAAGCATATAAGGTAAACTTCTTTAGTGGCAGCTCTTTAGTAATTGCTGCTTGCGTGGCTCTTGTAATAGTTTCCAGTGAATACCATCAATTGCACCCGCAAATTTCCAAAGTAGTTTTAGGTCAACATCGTTTCCGTACGCTTCGCGAACCTTATTAAACACTTCAGGTGCGCCCAACTGCATAAACATTGAAACATCATCCACACCCGCCTTTTTAACCATGCGCTCTAACGTAAGCTGCATGTTTGGTAGATCTCTTAATCTACGGCTAGCTGATGACTTCTTGAAGCTACGCTGCTGAATTGAATTATCGATTGAAGTACGAATAATACTATCCAATTCAGGATGTTCACAGGTAAACAGATCCGTAATGTCGTAATAGTTTACGGTTGCTGTTGTCTGCTTCTTTACATGACGATACTTTTCACAATCAAGATCGGTCAGTTTTTTATCTAATGATTTTCCACCTCTAATGAATAAACAACCTTCACTCAATAAAGCGAACATAGCGTCATTTTGAAAGAGGCCAATACCTCCGAACATAGAACGTTTTTGATGCTCACCAAATTGATTCACGTAATTAATAAATGCTGTCTCGGTCATATCCGTTGATCCTTAATCAAATTACCCCGATTAGGTTGATCACCAGACAAGCAGCTTGTTATGCGAAAAATTTTAAATCTATTTTTTTATTCTATAGGTGAATATTATGGTTTCGTTTTCCACCTTTAAATAAATGATACTTCGAAAAGAAAAATAAGTCTGGACTTAGTTCACATCAATCAATTGAGTATTCCGGTTTTTCATGATTGACTTCACAGTAAACTATCAAACCATGCTTGAATTTGGACACCTAGTGATACACCGGTTCAAATTATTAAAGGTTATGTAGACGGGTGAGTATTGCCTCGCAGCATCGTGGCTTGTAAAATGGCAGGACAGACCTGTTTTTACTTTTTATATGAATCATTTATCGTTTTTCTGGCTACCTCAAAATAAGACTCTTCTCTTAAAGGGTCTAGAATCAGAGTTTGCCCAACTTGTTGGACATTCTATCTCAGCGGGAAAAATAACACTTCCTCCTATCCCTAACGTTGTACTGAAGATTCAATCGCTTTGTACCCTTGAATCAACTGGGATTGCTGACGTTGCCGAGTGCTTACTCGAAGACCCAGGCCTCGCTGCTATTGTCATTCGTGTGGCTAACTCTGTCGTCTTTAACCGACGTAATATTACTTGTGTTGATATTATGACGGCGGTGTCGCGCCTTGGCATATTAAGAGTACGTGACATCGTGACGGCTCAGGCTATTGAGCAACTCAAACACTCAGTCAACCTCAGTAAAGAATGTAATAAGGTATTGGTTCAGAGCGCTTCTGTATCAAAAGAGCTGGGCGCTACTATGGTGCTTGTTACCAACAGCTTCAAAGAGCTCTCCCCTACTGAATACCGTTACCTTGAGCATGAAAAATCGCTGCTTGTTGGATTACTGGCTGATATTGGTTTGTTCTGTTTGGTTAGCGAATACCACCTCTACCTCGAAAATGGCAATTACCTAGATCACGACATCGCTCTACAAATCTTCCAAGGCCAATGTTCTGCTACCAGTAAATTGGTGCTTAACCGTTGGGGCTTCGACAGCGACTTTATTGATGTGTGCAGCAATACCATCAATAACCACGAACAGCGTGAAGTCTCTTACTTAGATATCGCTCGAATCGCTAACCACCTGCTGATGTTCAGAAACAAGGATGAGAACATCGATGATCACGAAGTTGAACTTAACGTGACAGGTGCAGAGGTGCTTTATAAATTAAGCAACTTGAGCAAGCATGATTTTAATGCAAAGCTAAGCGACGTGATCAATACTAGCGGCTTCTAAGTCACTGTTAAATTACAAGTAAGTGTAATATGAAGTAAATGCAATGGGGAAAGCATGTTTACAGGGATGATCTTTATATTTGCGCCACTCGTCGTGGGGTATCTTTTTGCAATTTCGAACGCTCAGACATTAGAATTTATCAACCGCTCAACATCGCGGTTGATCTACGTGATTCTGGCGTTAATGGGACTAAGCTTAGCCGCCCTCGATAACCTAGGCAGTAACCTGCAGACAATCCTTCTATATACCGTCACTTTCTTTGTCTGCTTAAGCGTATGTAACCTAATGGCACTGCCCGCTATTGATAAGTTATTGCCACTCAAAACCGACAGTAGCAAGAAGAAGCTTCCCCTCTCTTCTATGGCGATGGAATCTGCAAAACTCATCTTAGTGGTAGGTTCAGGGCTAATCGCTGGCTTAGTGCTGCCTATTGGCCTTGATTGGGTTGATACCGCAAGCGAATGGATTCTGTTTGTTCTTCTATTCTTTATCGGCATTCAGCTGCGTAATAGCGGACTCACACTTCGTCAGATCTTACTCAACAAGCACGGTATGGTTATCGCAATCACCATTATCATCACCTCAATGTTAGGTGGTGTAATCGCGGCTTACATCCTAGATATCCCTCTGTTCAAAGCCTTGGCAATGTCTTCTGGATTTGGTTGGTACTCTCTGGCTGGTATCTTAATGGGTGACGCCTTTGGTCCTGTCTATGGTGGCGCTTCTTTCATGCTTGAGCTGTTAAGAGAGTTAGTTGCCTTGGTACTGATTCCAGTGCTAATTCGCAGCTACCCATGCACTTCCATTGGTTATGCTGGTGCGACTGCGATGGACTTCACCTTACCGGTCATTCAAACAACAGGCGGCGTTAGATGTGTGCCTATCGCTATCGTCAGTGGCTTTATCCTCAGCTTGCTTGTTCCGATATTGATGTTGTTCTTTGTATCTCTTGCTAACTAGATCGCAGGAATAGCGTTTGTTTTAGATTAGAATGCAACTCGAATACCAATGCCCAAGACACCGATACAGTTACCGAAATAAAAAGACACTAAGTGTCATTGCTCAACAAATAACGATCACGGTAACCTGTAACGACAAAGTTATAAAAAGAATAAACTTACAAAAGGAACCACTATGAAACGCCTTTGCGTCGCATTACTGCTAGCTTCAACTTCTACTTTCTCTTTTGCAGCAGATTCAATGTCTGAGACAAACCAGTGCCAAGCAAAAAAATATGATGCGTACATCGACGCTTCTTTGAATTGGTATGCCGACCTTGCTGCATTAACCTCTGAGCAATATCCAGAGCTAACAGAAGTGAGTGAGTGGTTCCTAGAAGGTCGTAAGCACCACTTTGAGCTTAACCGTGCTGCGGTTCACTACTACTTAGTAAACGACTCAAGCAAAGTGGCAACAGAGCAACCTGTAGAAGGTTGGTTGCAACTTGAGCAACACGACATTAAAACGCTATCAACACGTGATGATGAGCTTGGTAAAATCGCGAAAACAACATTCGATGACCGCCAATCAACGCCTCACGCTCAAAACTACGAACTACGTTCTGCCTTTGCAGAGCTGCTTAGTCACCCTAAGCAAATCGACTCAGCGCTGCAGCGTTACAACCAGTCGATCAGTAAACTTGAATCGATTAAGTGTAAATAACCCCGCATTTAATATGCTTTTTTGAGAAGTTGGATTTCATAATTAAGACGGGACATTGTTCCCGTTTTCGTTTAGATTGTCCCGCTCGCGTCAATATTAGAAAAATAACTCGCTTGCTATGGTTACGGAACAAAAAACAGCAGATGTTAGCTTCGACAGTCTTCTACGTATCTTCACGGTACCTGAAGGCCCAGATTCAACACTCACTCAAATTGAAGACAAACTTTCACGAAACCTGAATCAATTCTTACGTGAACATATTGTGGCTGAAGAAAAGCCGCTACGTGAAATTGAGAAAGATTTTTCAAATGCTCATATCCCAGAGCAGCCTGAGTTTGTTTCTGAACATACTGAGCATCTCCTCGATTCTCTTGTGTCTCATTCGGTTCACACGTCTTCGCCAAGTTTTATTGGCCATATGACCTCTGCGTTGCCGTACTTCCTGATGCCGCTTTCAAAAATCATGATTGCGTTGAATCAGAATCTAGTAAAAATCGAGACCTCAAAAGCTTTCACTCCCCTAGAACGTCAAGTTCTGGGCATGTTACATCGCCTGATTTATCAAGATAGTGACCAGTTTTATTCTCGTTGGATGCACAGCGCAAACCACTCTTTAGGTGCGTTTTGTTCTGGCGGTACCATCGCGAACATTACAGCGCTCTGGGTTGCACGTAACAACGCACTAAAAGCGCAAGGTTCGTTCAAAGGTGTAGAAAAAGAAGGCCTGTTTAAAGCCATGAAGCACTACGACTACGAAGGCCTTGCCATCTTAGTCTCTGAACGTGGCCACTACTCTCTGAAAAAAGCCGCGGATGTCCTTGGTATTGGTCAAGAAGGTCTAGTGTCTGTTAAAACAGATAACGACAACCGTATTTGTACTGATGATTTAAGACTCAAGATCGAGCAGCTCAAGCAGAACAAGATCAAACCTTTCGCCGTCATTGGTGTGGCTGGTACAACCGAAACCGGTAATATCGACCCGCTAAGAGACATTGCTGAGGTGTGTGCCGAATCCGATTGTCATTTCCACGTTGATGCAGCTTGGGGCGGTGCGACTCTGATGTCTAACAATCATCGTCACCTACTTGATGGTATTGAACTGGCGGATTCAGTCACGATTGATGCGCATAAACAGCTTTATATCCCTATGGGTGCGGGTATGGTTCTGTTTAAGAAGCCAGATGCGATGACTGCGATTGAACATCATGCTCAATACATTCTTCGTAAAGGCTCAAAAGATTTAGGCAGCCATACGTTAGAAGGTTCTCGTTCAGGTATGGCAATGCTGGTTTACGCCGCAATGCACATCATTAGCCGCCCAGGTTATGAACTGCTGATCGACCAAAGCATCAACAAAGCGCGCTACTTTGCCGACCTAATTAAAGATCAGAGCGACTTCGAGCTGGTTTCAGAACCTGAGCTTTGCCTACTGACTTATCGCTATGTCCCTGAGTCAGTCAAAGCGGCACTGCTTAAAGCTGAGCCTGAACATCGTGTCGAACTGAATGAGTTGCTCAATGAGCTGACTAAGTTTATTCAGAAGAAGCAGCGTGAAACAGGTAAGTCTTTCGTGTCACGTACACGCTTAAACCCTGAAGCATGGGTACATCAGCCAATCATCGTTTTCCGCGTGGTATTAGCAAACCCACTAACAGGCAATGACATTCTTTCGTCAGTGCTTGAAGAACAGCGTGAGATCTCTAAACTAGCACCAAACTTGATGGGCAAAATCAACAAACTGGTTACGCAAATCAACGCATAGTCATTCAATTTTAGTTGCATCAAATTGAAAATTTCTTTCTTTTTGATGTAACTAAGCTGTCAGTTCATACCCATTTTGCATTCTTTTTGCTCAAACTCTCTTCCAATTCTGTAGTTTTCTAAAATTTTGTTGAGGTTTGTCATATTCTTAAGCATTCATGCCCTGTTTTTGTATTAGTAAATAGTATGTTGGGTTTATACTGACTCTATGGTGCTAGTTAGCTTGATATCTATTTGACGCAGCAGTATTTACGAAACCGAATATACATCGGCTTTGTGTTTACTGATATTTGCTTCAGCCATACCCCCTGGTAAAAGATATTAACTAGCAAGTTGTTCTCTATACCCTTGTGAACACTATGAATACATTAGAAAAAATACAAAAAAACCTGGAAAATTTCAGCAAGTCTGAGCGCAAGGTAGCCGAAGTAATTATGGCTTCCCCTCAAACTGCAATTCATTCTAGCATTGCTACCTTAGCTAAAATGGCTGACGTGAGTGAGCCTACAGTTAACCGCTTCTGTCGTCGATTAGACACAAAGGGCTTCCCTGACTTCAAACTTCACCTAGCTCAAAGCTTGGCAAACGGTACACCTTACGTGAACCGTAATGTTGAAGAAGATGATGGTCCAGATGCTTATACGCATAAGATTTTCGAATCAACTATGGCTTGTCTAGACGTTGCTAAAAACAGTCTAGACGCGATGCAAGTAAACCGTGCTGTTGACTTGCTGACTCAAGCAAAACGCATTTCGTTCTTCGGACTGGGTGCCTCTTCTGCTGTCGCCAAAGATGCTCAAAACAAGTTTATTCGTTTTAATATCCCAATCACATGTTTCGAAGACATCGTGATGCAACGAATGAGCTGCATTAACTGCAGTGATAACGACGTTATTGTTCTTATCTCTCATACTGGCCGCACTAAAAGCCAAGTTGAGATTGCAAACTTAGCGCGTGAAAACGGTGCGACAGTTATTGCTATCACAGCAAAAGATTCTCCACTGGATAAAGCGAGCTCGTTGTCTATTTCTCTGGATGTTCCAGAAGACACTGACGTTTACATGCCAATGGCAAGTCGCGTTGTTCAGATGACGGTTATCGATGTGCTAGCGACAGGCTTTACGCTACGTCGTGGTTCTGGTTTCAGAGAGAACCTAAAGCGCGTCAAAGAGTCACTTCGTGATTCACGTTACGAGAAGTACTCTCAGTTCTAATCTGCTTAGTCATGAACTGAAAACAGATGACCAGAGAACAAGTTGAATTAAAAAAACGGAGCCTAGAGCTCCGTTTTTATTTGTCTGTATAAAATGACTTATACAACGAACAAGTTTAAGACCGTTAGATAGTCCAACTATTGCCCTTCTCAACCACGCTGTTTTCGGACGCATAAGAATTGATAATGGTAAAGCTCGACTCGACAGCTGGCTCTTGCCCAATTTGATTCATTGAAGCTCCCTCATGATGCCCTTCTCTACAACTGCACTTCTCGCATACTTGCTTAAAAATATGCACGAGCCTCTCTTGGTTAAGCGGCAAAGGGTTTCCTTTAATCGCCACTGATTTGAGCGCGTCGGCAGACACCTCATCAAACTGGGCTTCACAGACACCAAATTCCATCAAGTTGGGTAACTTAAGCGTATCAAGCACTTCCGATAACCAAGAAATTGCCTCCTCTTCTATTGCTTCTACGTTACCTGTTACTATCTGAGCGATTCGCTGATAACGCGCTAGGATGTCGCTTCTTTGCTGCTCTTTTGCAACGGCTATGTTCTCCAACATCACAAACGGCGCTAAACGCGCGGTAATCACACTATGAGGCGCAGAAATCTTACCTCCTAGTGCGGAGGCTAAACCATGGGCTGCGCCAAGCTTGGCATTAGTTATCGCCATACCACCGAGCATAGAAGCGAAAGCAAGATCAGAACGCGCTTGAGGCTCATCATAAACACACGCTTTAACCACAGAACCACTCAACTTACGCAGCCCTTCTTCACAAATCATATCGGTTAACGGATTCGGTTCACCACACACGTAGGCTTCCATTAGATGAGTAAAGGCATCCATCGCACCTCGCCCAGATAGATATAGATTGGTTCCATGAGTTAGGGTTGGGTCGACAATCGCAACGTCGGCCAGCATGTCTGGGCTTCTCAGGCTGATTTTCACTTGGTCTTGGCCTGATTTCAGCACCGCGTTTTTAGTGACCTCGGCGCCGGTACTCGCTGTGGTTGGAATTGCGATAAACGGAAGTGGTTTGGTTTTAAGAGGAACATTACGCCCGACCACTTCAACATAGTCATATAAATTGCCTTGATTAGGTAAAACCGCAGCCAACGCTTTGCCCATATCGATGGCGCTACCGCCCCCCATGGCGACAACCATATCTGGCTTAAATCGACGAGCAGAAATAGCCGCCTCTTCAACCATTTTGATATTAGGTTCACCGGAAACGGCAATGTGCTGATAACGCATACTCTGCGCATCAAGATAGTCAGTAACAATTGAAGTGCGCTCTAATGTATTGCCTGTAACCAATAGCACGCTGTAGCCATATTGATTAAAGAGAGACAATGAAGCGGA
Source organism: Vibrio sp. 10N.239.311.G01 (assembly GCF_041465805.1). NCBI lineage: Bacteria > Pseudomonadati > Pseudomonadota > Gammaproteobacteria > Vibrionales > Vibrionaceae > Vibrio > Vibrio sp. 10N.239.311.G01. Next base: position 238,256 of record NZ_JBFSRM010000004.1, on the reverse strand, counting down.
AAGTGCTCCATCACCAAAGATGATCTTTGTAGATGTCATAAATTGAAACATGGTGCCTCCTGCGCCTATGACCGAACAAAACTGCGAACTCTTGGTTATTGGAATTTAGCCTTTATATAGTGCATCAGTATTAAGATGCCTCGTTCTGTATGCGCTTTTTTTGACGAGGTGCAACTTGTCGCATTAAAGATGGATTAATGTCGTATTCTTAGGGGTAATTCACACTCTTAAATTAAGGGTAATCAATCTGAATACCCATCAGAAATCAGCATGGATCCTTTTTGTGACCATTATTTGCTCTGATAGACAAAACCTATTGTATTAAGAGGTAATTCCATCTTTATTTCCCCATGGCATTGAGGCATAGTTGGTTTTATGAAATTTTGAGTGGCATTCACTAAAGAATAGTTAACATAATCGAGTTAACGAGCCTCATCCCGTATTTAGGAGAAATTAAATGTTTGTAGTTATTTTTGGTCGCCCTGCTTGCCCATTCTGTGTTCGTGCAAAAGAGCATGCTGAAACTCTTAAAGCTAAACGCGATGACTTCAACTACCGTTACGTTGACATCCACGCTGAAGGTATCAGCAAAGCTGATCTAGAGAAGACTGTTGGTAAACCTGTCGATACAGTTCCACAAATCTTCATCGACCAAGACCACATCGGCGGCTGCACAGAATTTGAAGCATACGCAAAAGAAAACCTAGGTCTTTTCGACTAAGCTAGGATTTCTCAAACGAGAATCAGGGCTAAAGCCTTAAACAGCTGACCCATTTAGGCGTTAGACTGTACGATTTATAGAAAGCCCGCTCACTGTAGCGGGCTTTTTTATGACCAGTTTTCATACGGAATAAGAATAAGGTCAAAATCAAGTAAATTAACAAAATATTGCTTATAATTTATTTATATTTAGATACAATTCACCTCTCAAACTTACCCTGTGTTCCACGCCAATTATTGAGCGACCACCGTGAATATCGACGTTGTTTTTCTGTTAGAACAAAACCCCATTCTCCTCATCTTTGTTGTTTTATCGATTGGATTAGCCATTGGTAAAATTCGTTTCGGTAGCCTCCAACTTGGTAATTCAATCGGTGTTTTGATTACTTCCCTTATCATGGGACATCTTGGCTTTTCTTTTAACGCAGATGCGCTCACCATTGGTTTCATGCTGTTCATCTACTGTGTTGGCATTGAAGCTGGACCAAACTTCTTCGGTATCTTCTTCAGAGACGGTAAGCACTACCTCATTCTGAGCCTTGTGGTACTTTCTACCGCAATTGCCCTAACCTATTTCAGTAGTCATTACCTTGGCCTAGGCTTTGGTTTATCTGCAGGCATGATGGCAGGTGCCTTAACAGCAACGCCGATATTGGTAGGTGCTCAAGATGCTCTGAATTCTGGGCTTGCAGAATTACCAAGAAACATGGACTTGAGCCTGATTATCGAAAACCTTTCAGTCGGTTACGCGATGGCTTACTTGGTTGGCTTAATCAGTATGATTATGTTTGCTCGCTTGATTCCAAAACTTCAAAAAGTGAACCTACACGACTCGGCAGAGCAAATCGCCCAAGAACGTGGGTTAGGCGCTTCAGGTCAGCGTAAGGTTTACTTGCCCATTATTCGTGCTTATCGAGTGGGACCAGAGCTCATCTCTTGGACTGACGGTAAGAATCTGCGTGAACTGGGCATCTATCGCCAAACAGGCTGTTACATCGAGCGTATTCGACGTAATGGTATTCTTGCCCATCCAGATGGTGATGCAATTCTGCAAGAAGGCGATGAGATCGCATTGGTTGGTTTCCCAGATAGCCACGCTCGTCTAGACCCAAGCTTCCGTAACGGTAAAGAAGTTTTCGACCGTAACCTTCTCGATCTGCGTATCGTGGAAGAAGAGATCGTCGTTAAGAGTGACAGTATCGCAGGTAAGCGCCTATCAGACTTAAACCTGTCTGAATACGGCTGTTTCCTTAACCGCGTAGTACGTGCTCAGATTGAAATGCCGATGGACTTAAACATCGTGCTTTCTAAAGGTGACGTCCTACAGGTGAGTGGTGAAAAGAGTCGAGTGCACGGCCTAGCTGAGAAAATTGGTTTCATCTCAATCCACAGCCAAATGGCGGATTTGATGGCCTTCTGTAGCTTCTTCATTTTGGGTATTTTGTTTGGTTTGATCACCATGACATTCGGTCAGGTATCGTTTGGGCTAGGTAACGCGGTTGGCCTGCTTCTATCGGGCATCATGCTTGGTTTCCTACGAGCGAACCACCCTACTTTCGGTTATGTGCCTCAAGGTGCTCTGAACATGGTCAAAGACCTCGGTTTGATGTTCTTTATGGTCGGTATCGGCTTGAGCGCCGGTGGTAAGATATTTGAGCACTTAACCCAAGTTGGCCCACAGGTAATAGGTATTGCCCTAGTAGTGAGTGTGCTGCCAGTATTCTTCGCTTACTTGGTTGGCGCTTACGTATTGAAGATGAACCGAGCTTTGTTGTTCGGTGCAATCATTGGCGCGCGAACTTGCGCTCCAGCGATGGACATCGTAAATGACCACGCTCGCTCAACGATTCCGGCTCTGGGTTATGCGGGTACTTATGCGATAGCCAATATATTGATGACCTTAGCAGGTACTTTCATCATCATAATTAGCTAGCATCTGCTGCATTAAAAGCAGCCAAGCTTAGATATTTCGAATGCACTAATTCACTTTGGGTTAGTGCATTTTTTATAACCTGTTTTAAGCGGTTCAAGCCTTCTTCCCCACTCCTGCTCTTAACTCTCTTCATCCCTTATTTCTACTCTTGTCCCCCTTCGAATCGCGGTAGCCGTATCCGCTCTTAAATCTCTTCGCATCCCGCCACTCGAATCCCATATCTGCTCTTAATCTCTTGAACCAAATAGCAGACAAAAAAATAGGCGCTCAATGAGCGCCTATTTCGTTTAGATTCGATAACTTGAATTAGATGTCAGCTACATCAAATTCAACAGCTGGGTTAACGTCAGCTTCGTAATCAACACCTTCAACACCGAAACCAAATAGCTTCAAGAACTCTTCTTTGTACTCTACGTAGTCAGTCAGTTCTTTTAGGTTCTCAGTTGTGATTTGAGGCCATAGGTTACGACAGTGATCTTGAATGTCTTCGCGAAGCTCAAGGTCATCTAGACGTAGACGGTTCACTTCATCCACTTCTGGCGCGCTGCCGTCTTCTTTGTATAGACGTTGGCTGAACATACGGAAGATCTGTTCCATACAACCTTCGTGAATACCTTCTTCACGCATCTTCTTGAACACCATAGCGATGTAAAGAGGCATTACAGGGATTGCAGAACTTGCTTGAGTCACTACAGACTTAAGAACAGCAACGTTTGCAGTACCGCCAGTTTGGCCTAGCTTCTCGTTCAGCGCTGTCGCTGCACGGTCTAGATCCATCTTAGCTTTACCTAGTGCGCCATCCCAGTAGATTGGCCACGTTAGTTCAGTACCGATGTAGCTGTAAGCAACCGTCTTACAACCGTCCGCTAGAACACCAGCTTCAGAAAGAGCATTGATCCAAAGTTCCCAATCTTCACCGCCCATTACAGTAACAGTGTCTTTGATCTCTTCTTCAGTTGCAGGCTCTACGCTTGCTTCGATGATTGTGTCTTTGTTCGTATCAACCGCAGTTGACGTGTACGTTTCACCGATAGGCTTTAGAGATGAACGAATTACTTCGCCAGTCTCTGGCATTTTACGCACTGGAGACGCCAGTGAGTATACAACCATATCGATTTGGCCTAGATCTTCTTTGATCAGGTCAATTGTTTTCTGTTTCGCTTCGTTAGAGAAAGCATCGCCGTTCAGGCTTTTTGAATACAGGCCTTCTTCTTTAGCTAGCTTGTCGAACGCTGCTGAGTTGTAGAAACCAGCTGTGCCCGGCTTTTTCTCAGTACCGGCTTTCTCGAAGAAAACACCGATAGTTGAAGCGCCGCCACCAAATGCAGCCGCAATACGTGAAGACAAGCCGTAGCCACTTGAAGAGCCAACAACTAGTACACGTTTAGGTGCGTTTGCGATTGGGCCTTGAGCTTTTGTGTAAGCAATTTGTTCTTTTACATTAGCTTCACAACCGACTGGATGTGTTGTAGTACAGATGAATCCGCGAATTCGAGGTTTGATGATCATATTCAACTTCCTTAAAAAATCAGGTTAAGGATAAAAGTTTCGTACGCAAATGGCATCTAATTTCTGTAAAAATGTGGTGAAAATGCAAGTGGTTGGAGCACTCAGTGAATATTTGCTGACTAAGTCACCATTTGTTAACGCCTCTATTGCAACTTCTACGACAAAAACAAAAAAGGCACCTAATAAGGTGCCTTTTGTCATTTCTTTATCTAAGCAACGCTATTTAGCTTAGGTTTTAACTCTTTTCGCGTCAAAGTTTCACTGTAATCATGACTGAAGTGGTCAACTTGAATCGCTGCGTAGCGAAGTTTGTCTGCTGCAATGATTTGGTCAACTTCGTCTTGAGTAAGAACATCTGCCGCCAGTGCTTGAGCAAGTTTATCTTGCAATAGACCTTTACGAGCCACTTTGCCCTCTTTCACTGCTTTGAAGAGCTTACGTTCGAGAGGCTTGATGCTGTACATCGCATTGAACGCATTCTCCATTAGGCCAACACTATCCTCTTCTTCTTTGCCTATGTAGCAAAGGTGAGTTAGACGTTCACGGTGTGCACCCGGAGTCATCAAGCTTTCTGCCAGTTGTACCGTTAGATTATCACTTGGTTTTTCAAAGTGGTTACCGACAGGGAAAACTAGACCTTTAAGTACTTTACCTACCATCTTGTTCGGGAAGTTTCTGTACGCTTCTTGTAGCGATTTAGCCGCGTTATGGAAACAGTGTTGAACCGCGTAGTGTACGTAGTCTAGGTCAGCTTGTTGACGACCTTCATCTTCATACTTCTTAAGCGCTGCAGACGCCATGTATAGGTAACTTAGACCATCACCTAGACGTGCAGAGATAAGCTCTTTACGTTTCAGTTCGCCACCTAGTGTAAGCATTGCGAAATCCGCACTCACTGCAAGCGCACGGCTCAAGCGAGTTAAGTCTTGGTAGTAAGGCTTCGTTGGACCGCTCATATCCGCTTTAATGAACTTAGAGCCTGTCAATGCCGCACCGAACGCACCAAACGTGTTCTTAGTTGCGTGAGAGATATGCTTGAACAACAAGTTATCGAAATCCTTCGCACCTTGCTTCTCATCTGGGTTTGCTGCCGCTTCCATTTCGCTTAGCACGTATGGGTGACAACGTGTCGCACCTTGACCGAAGATCATCAGGTTGCGAGTTAAGATGTTCGCACCTTCTACTGTGATAGCAACTGGAATACCTAGGTAAGGCGCAGCTAAGTAGTTCATTGGACCATCTTGAATTGCACGACCAGAGTGGATATCCATTGAATCATTCAGGATAGTACGCGCCATTTCTGTCATGTGATATTTCGCGATAGCCGTAACGATACCCGGCTTCTCTTTCATATCGAGTGAAGTAGTTGTTAGTGTACGAGTCGCTTCTAGTAGATACGTTAAGCCACCAATACGACCTAAACTCTCTGCAACTCCTTCAAACTTACCAATCGACATACCGAACTGCTTACGAACATAAGCGTATGCGCCGGTCGTTTTCGCCGTTAGGTGGCCCATCGCCGTGCCAAGTGCGGGTAATGAGATACCACGACCTGCAGACAGACATTCCACCAGCATACGCCAGCCTTTACCTGCGTAATCGGCACCACCGATTAACCATTCCATAGGAATAAATACATCGTGACCGCGTGTTGGACCATTCATAAACGCAAGACCAAGTGGGTCATGACGCTCACCAATCACAACACCTTCGTGGTCAGCCGGGATTAGCGCACAAGTGATGCCAATGTCTTCTTTGTCACCCAGTAGCTTTTCTGGATCGTGCAGTTTGAAAGCCAGACCAAGTACCGTCGCCACTGGTGCTAGTGTAATGTAGCGTTTGTTCCAGTTAAGCTTGATACCTAGCGTCTCTTTACCTTCGTGCATGCCCATGCACACAGTACCGACATCAGGGATACCACCCGCATCAGAACCCGCTTCTGGGCCTGTTAGTGCGAAACATGGGATATCTGTACCGTCAGCAAGACGAGGTAGCCAGTAGTCTTTTTGGTCTTGAGTGCCGTAGTGAGACAGCAGCTCACCAGGACCAAGAGAGTTTGGAACCATTACTGAAACCGCAGTACTGATACTGCGAGTCGCAATCTTAGTTACGATAGTTGAGTTAGCGTGTGCTGAGAATTCACGACCGCCATACTCTTTCGCAATAATTAGCGAAAAGAAACGCTCTTTGCGTAAGAAGTTCCACACCTCTTCAGGAAGGTCTCGATCTTCTTTTACAATTTGGTGGTCATCAAGCATAGCGAGCAAGGTTTCAAGCTCATTATCCATGAACGATTGCTCTTCTGCTGTCAGCTGAGGTTTTGGGTATTGGTGCAGCTTAGTGAAATCTGGTTTACCAGAAAACAGCTCTCCGTCCCACCACACGCTACCCGCTTCCATCGCTTCTTTCTCGGTGCTAGATAGTGGTGGTAGTACTTTTTTAAAGAGTTTAAAAGCTGGGTCACTTACCCATTTTTGTCTTAGAGAGCTCATAGTTCAGATCCTTTTGTTCACTATATTGGTTGTGAATGTTTCGCTTTTTATTGTTTTATTCTTCTGCTGACATGCCTGCGGCTAAATATGGAATAAGAATATCGACCACTGCCTTAGCATCTATCTTTCTGTCATAGTCATTCTCTGCAATTTCTACCAGAGCCTGACTTGATGCCATGGTGAATACACAAGTCCCTAGGGTGAAGTGTAATCGCCAAAATAACTGTTCTTGAGTGAGGTTCGGATTCGCCTTCATTACAGATGTCGTAAACAAAGAAAGTACTTCGCTGTAGCGAGTAGTAATGAACCAACGCAAGTGTCCTTGCACATCCGTATAGCCTCTGCCGATAAGTAACATGAATCGGCTTGTACCATTTGGCCTAACATCATTAAGTGCTCTTAGTGGCTGTCTCAACGACTCAAACACGTCACTCATAGAATACGTTTCGTTCAAGTTTAAGTTCACTAATGCATCTTGCAGTGCTGGCATAAATGCTTCTAAGTAACGATTGAGTACCGCACGAACCAGAGTCTTCTTATCGCCAAAGTGATAGTTCACTGAAGCTAAGTTGACATTCGCTTTACTCGTAATCGTACGTAAAGAGGTGTCATTAAAACCGTGCTCAGCAAATAAGCCTTCAGCCACATCTAAGATTTTGTCTTTGGTTGTACTTCTTGGTGCCATTTCAATCACTCGTATTAAACAACTGTTTGAAATATACGCTTAGTACATTTATTTAACAAGCAAGCAACATCACATTTTCACAAATTGGTCGTACCAGTTAATAAAACTCAGCACTAAACGATTGAATCGCTGTGTGTTTATAAAAAAAGAAAAAAATAATGAATTTTCTTGGAACTGAAATGGAAATGGAGAGTCCTAAATTAGGTAGAAAACAGCGTATTTAGAAGTTTAACAGGCCGTCAAACTTGTTCTTCTCACTGCTTTCTTAATTACTGCATTTTCCTTATTAACTCCTATACTTGTATCCGCCCAAACCACGTTGGTTTGGGCTTTTTTTTGTTTGTTGTTTAGGGTGAAACCTTACTTACCCTTCTTCACAGCTACAACTACAAACTAAACAGCGCGATCGATTCTTTTTATATTGTCATTTTTTACTAAAAATCGAACTACCACGCTTGGCACATTGCTATCACTGAGATACGTATTTCAAACAACCTCCTAACCAACGTTTACCAATCTCTGCCCAAGCCGAATTCTAGCCTTGCATTTATTTTCAACACATCTACTCGAAGCTTGCCACCTGTCACAACTGGTAAATTAATCAATAGCGATAGAGACTTACATTCGAAATAAAGCCAACAAACTTAGCAATTTCTAGCAGATGTCCTAAGCTTCGTTTAATACCCTTCTCAATTAAGTAGTTAAACGCTAGTTGGGAGGAGGCGGGAGCTTTTAAAAGTAGAAGGAGACCTACTTTGAGACTGTTTAAATTACCCATCATCTGTTGCTTAGCTATTGCAACCCCACTCTCTGCTCAGACTTTAGAACAGGCTGTTGCCATTACCTTGGCTACCAATCCTGAGATAAAAAGTATTTTTAATGAGTTTGTGAGTGTACAAAAACGAAACGATGCCGCAGGTGGTGCTTATAGGCCGAGTATCGACCTTGATGCTGGTATTGGTTACGAAGGCATAAACCCTGCACCAAATAACGGCCCCGATACCGATCTCACAAGAAAGGAAGCGACGATTTCCCTCACTCAATTGCTGTGGGATGGTTCCGCTACGCTGAACGACATTGATCGTACCGCCGCAGAAGCCGAGTCGGTACGTTTGCAATTGATCGCGGATGCCGAAGACAAAGCGCTAGAGGTCACACAGATCTACTTAGACGCAGTCAAAGCAACTGAAGTTTTAGCCCTTTCGGAAAGTAACCTCGCTATCCACAAGAAAATCTATAAAGACATCAAAAAGCGTGCAGTCTCAGGCATAGGCTCAACCGCAGATGTATCTCAGGTAGAAGCAAGGATTGCAAAAGCTCACGGCAACTTATTAGCCGCACAGAACAACCTAATTGATACCCACACCCAATTTAGAAGAATAGTGGGTCAAGAACCGCTTGGCTTAGTCTACCCAAGAGCCGATATTTCTATGATTCCTCTGTCATTATCAGACGCGCTTGTTGATGCTCTGGACCAACACCCAGTCATCAAAGTCGCGACTGCAGATGTCGATTCAGCGCACTTCCAGTACAAACAATCAAAAGGGGTTAACTACCCGACGTTCTCTATCGAGGCATCTCAATCATGGCGAGATGATGCTGGAGGCGATGAAGGTTCGAGCCAAGAGACTTTGGCAATGTTGAGAATGCGATACAACCTCTACAACGGTGGTACCGATAGTGCTAATTCAGAAGCTGCAGCTTACCAACTCAATAAAGCAAAAGATCTAAGAGATCGTGCTTATCGACAAGTTGAAGAAGGCCTTCGCCTCTCTTGGAGTGCATTGGATCTGACGTTACAACAAAAGAACTTCTTGTCTGATCACGTGGATTCGGCGTCAGAAACCGTTATCGCTTATGAGAAACAATATCGAATCGGCAAACGTACGCTACTTGATCTGCTTAACACTGAAAACGAATTGTTTGAAGCCCGCAAAGATTACTTAGATGCGCATTACTCTGAACAGTACGCTAAATACCGTGTAATGAACGCGACAGGCTCTCTATTGAACGCTCTACTGGTCGACATTCCAGACGAGTGGACAACGGCAGTGGAGTATTAATGATGAAGAGACCTTATTTATTACTTTCCGCATTAACGATAACGCTATGTGCATGCTCTAGCCAAAATGAAGAGCCCTACATAGAAACGCCAGAAGCGGAGCAAATTTCTGACCTGCAAGACGATGATAACGATGGTGTGGTCAATGCACGAGACACCTGTCCTGGCACACCAGAGTCGTCTCTGGTAGACAACGAAGGCTGTGGAGAGACGGTTAGCTCGCAAGAAGTCAGACGGCTGAACATCCTTTTCGCCAATGACTCCTATGAAGTTAACCCTATCTTCTCAGATCAAATCACCACTATGGCTGAGTTCTTAGAAACCTACCAAAGTGCATCGATAGAGATTCAAGGTTACGCCAGTAAAGTCGGCGCGAGTGAATACAACTTAGAGCTATCAAAGAAACGCGCTCACCACGTTGAAGATGAACTGTTGTCGAATGGTATCGACCCGAGCCGAGTAAGAGTTGTTGGTTACGGTGAAAACCGCTTAGAGAGCGATGGCAACGATGCTACGTCTCATGCACTGAACCGCCGAGTAACAGCCACAGTTGTCGGACTAAGCGAACAGATCGTCGAGGAGTGGACCATATTTACCACGCTAGAAAAATAACATGACACTGTCACTCTGGTCATCCAAAACGATCCGCAATTCATGCCGATCAAAATAATGAGTTGAATCTAGGAGTTTTAGATCATCAATAACTAACCAAACTAAAAATACTAGCAGTTAGGATCAATAAAGCCGAGATAGGAAACCCTATCACGGCTTTTTTGTTCTTTGCTGTCACATGAATCGGGGAGGATGATTCTGTGACTCGTCTTGCTACTCAGAAGTTAGCTTGTTAATCAGTGAATAGGCTCGCCGTTAAACGAGCCTACCGCTGATTATAGTTTTACTTCTTGTTGCTTTGCTGTTTTCGGTAAAGAAACGCTTAGCAGGAAGTAACCTAGAATTGCAGCTGTTGTAGATCCCATCAGGATGCCTAGTCGAGCTAGTGTGTCAAACTCTACATTCGTTGGGCCAAATGCTAGTGATGAAATAAAGATAGACATTGTAAAACCAATACCACACAGGACAGATACTGCGAAGATGTTCATAAAGTTCACACCTTCAGGGAGCTTAGCAACACCCAATTTCACCGCACCCCAGCTGAATGCAAAGATACCAAGAGGCTTACCAATCAATAGACCCATAGCGATACCAAGCGGTAGCATACCTGTTAGGCTTGAGATTGAGATACCTTCCAATGAAATACCTGCGTTTGCAAAAGCAAAGACTGGCAAGATTGCAAAAGCGACGTATGGGTGCAGAGCATGTTCTAAATGCTTCAGCGGAGAATGTTCACCTTTATTGCCTTTCAGTGGGATAGCAAAACCAATCACTACACCAGCCAGCGTTGCATGAACACCAGACTTCAATACTGCAAACCACAGAATTGCACCAACAATGAGATACACACTCAGCTTAGTTACATGCTTGTTGTTTAGCATGAACAGCACACCAGTTGCGATGAAACCAACCGTTAACGCAAGCGTTGATAGGTCGCCTGAGTAGAACAGTGCAATGATAACAACAACGCCAAGGTCATCGATAATTGCTAAAGCCAATAGGAACACCTTCAAGCTAACCGGTACACGGTTACCAAGAAGCGCCATGATACCTAATGCGAATGCAATATCAGTTGCCGCTGGGATAGCCCAACCTTGAAGCGCTTCTGGGTTACTTGAGTTAAATAGCACGTAAATAAGTGCCGGAGCTAGCATACCGCCAACGGCTGCGATAGCTGGGAAGATTGCTGTCTCTTTAGACTTTAATGCGCCTTCTAAAAGTTCGCGCTTAACTTCTAAGCCGATTAGAAGGAAGAAGACAGCCATTAAGCCATCGTTAATCCAGTGAGACACAGACATACCAAGAACGTAACTATGCAATACGCCTTGGTACATTTCGTTCAGTGGTGAGTTTGCTACAAACATTGCGATCGCCGCAGCGATGACTAGTATGATGCCGCCAGCAGATTCCATTTTAAAGAAGTCACGGATGACGTCGGTCATGATTTCGCCCTTATATTTATTATTTAAATAAACGAATAACAAAGAATAACCATGAGTTTATATCCAAGCGTAATCGATAGATAATCACTTCTTCGGATGTTTAACTTCGGTTTTTCCTACAAATACTAAACAATACGTCGTATATTCCATATATGTTGTTATGCACCATGAATTAAGTATAGATGAGATCATCGAACCTGTATGCACAATTCATTGGGGGACGCTAAAAGGCGCAGGCATAAAAAAAGGCTATCAAATTATAGACTTAGGTGTTTTTTAGTAGCCAGTTAACTGCATAAAGCCTGTCGCTTCATGGCTCCCGCTCGCCTTAATCGGCCCTTCCCAATATGGTATGACAAATGGAAGCCACATATCCCTGCGTATAATACGCGTTGTGAGGTTGATATCATGCTTAGGGACGTTAATGATCCACTGCAAAGGCATCCGTCTTCCATTCATCAACGTTGTATTTTGCAATGGTTGAATGGAAATGTCGGATTCCGTTAATTGGTAAACTTTGCCTGAGCGCGTTGCTAATGTCCCGAATATGTAAGGCAACTGTTGGTTATGACGATAGCGGTTAATGCTCAGCGCTGTGCCGTCATCGAGGTTAAATACAAACCAATCCCAACCTTGTTGGCCCACTCCAAGTAAGCCACTGCCCCACTCTTTATGTACCCACGCAGTTCCTTCCACTTCCTTGGTAACGCCGTCTAGGTTCAACACACCGCTCAACGATAAAAATGGAGCGCTGAAGTTATAAGACGCGACAGGTAATAAGTCGTGCTTTTTCTGATAACCGTTATCGCCGTTGAGCACATAGGGCCCTTTTGCAATGGTGTCGAGTTCAAGTCCAAACGTGTCTGTTTGCACTTGAAGGCGTCCTGGGAATGGGGTGTTGCCGAGTGCACGCCAGTTCCAGTTATCAATCCAAAGCCTGAATGGACGATTAGTCATTCCCGCTTGGCCAATGCCGCCACGAGCCATGCGCTGTTCTTTCCATACTTTGGACTTAGAAGAGACCACTACATTTGAGATATAGACTTGAGGGCTTTGCCACCCTGGTGTTTCACGTTCGTCCGTTGCGATACGGAAAAAGCTCCACTGGACCGAATAGTCTTTACCATCATCACCTTTCAAAGATGCAAAGTAATGCCACCACTCGTGCTGAAACTCTGGGTGGAACTTAAAATCTTGTGGTAGCGAAACATTACGGTCTGGCAAAACAGGTTCGAACACATTGAAGTGTTCATTAACCAATATTGAGTTAACTTCATTCACGCCCTTTTCACCAGGATCGATGAAATAGGAGTAATAACCCCAAACACTTAAAAAGATGCCGAAGAAACTGATTAATAGCAGAGAAGACAGGATTCGTTGTCTTAACTTATTTGAGGTATTCCGTAAAAACATACTAAAGCGCATCCCTCAGTGACTTCATCGGAGTGTTCCGAATCATTCTCATCACTGGTAAAGCACCAGCTAGCATCAATGCTGCCATGGCCCATGCAAATGTCTGCAAATAGTCCCAAGGAATCACTTGTAACTCAAGTGACCACCCAAAAGACTGCTTTATCACGATATCAACAATTAGGCTCGCTAGCGCTAATCCGAGCGGAATCGCAATTAAGGAGGAAATAAGCCCGAACACAAACAGCTGCAAACTACCTGTCAGGATCAGTTCTTTCGCCGAGACACCCAAACAGCGCTGCAAGGAAATATGCCTTTGGCGAGATACTTCACCCGCAACCGTCGCGAAGAAGATACCGAAGACGGCGATAACCAAGGTGATATTGCCTAGTGTATCTGCAATCGCGAACGTTCTATCAAACACCCGCATCGCTTGACTGTGAATATTGTTATTATCGAAAACACGCTCAGAACCAAGCCTGAATACACTTTCTAATCGGTTGCGAAGCCCTAGTGAATTCACATCGTCTTTGAGTATTACGCCAAGGCCGACATTTCCCCGCCCTGCAAACCCATACAGCCAATTTCGATGCGACATCATGACTTGATGGTAAGGGTTACCGTAATCGTAATAGACACCGACAACCTGCCAACCAGAGCCGAGACTGTCATAGAGGTCGATGTAGTCGCCAGGGCGAATCCCCAGCTTGAGAGACATCGATTCACTGATCAACACACCTTTAGAGTGATGTAAGTGATACCAGTAATTCGGAATACCTAATTTGATCGTCAGCGCTTCTAGTTCGCCTTCAGAAGGGCCTGTACTGACCACCTGAATACTACCGACTGGAGACGCAACATCTTTCTCCCAACGCCACCAAACCGAATCCACTTCAGGTTGGTCAGATAACCAATTACTCATACGAGCAGCGGCATTGTTGGTTGGGTAGATATAAAGATCGGCTGCCAAACGCTGTGTTAGCCATTTATCAGTGGTATCTCTAAAGCTACCGACCATGGTTTCTACACCAATATTGGCTGTTAAGGCCAACATAAAGGCCATCGTCGCCACGCCACGGTAACTCATACTGGAGGCTGCATCAGCAAAGAACCAGCGAGCACGAACCCAGCGCAACGAATAAGAGAGGCTGTTAAATAACTTCCACATCAAAAACGGGGTAAATAGCGCCACACTGATCAGCATTAGCGCGATAATCGCAAAACCCGTCTCTTGAGTCTGAGGGGCTTGATACACGGCGACAGCGGCAACCAAGAAACCACAGCCAATCAATGCTTGCCAAGTAAACTCCGTACCCGCAAAGCGCATCAAAGATAAGCGAGAGGTCAAACGAATCGGTTGTGATCTAAGCAAGCGCACCAATGGCCAAGCGCACGCTAAAAACGCACCAAGTAACGCCATCAATAAGCTGTAGCCGCTCCATCGCCAATTCCAGTCGATCGTTAAGCCAACGTTGGCGTCGTATAAGTCGCCTAAGCTTGAAGATACCGCTGGTAACAATTGGTTGGCTAACATGACACCGAATACATTACCGCAGATCCAGCTCAGTACGACCAATATCAACAATTCTAAGCAAAGCGCTTTAGCCAATTGCCAGCCCGATACACCTGTTTGTCTTAAGATTCCGACTAACGGTTGGCGCTGAATAAATGACAACGACATCGCTTGATAGAAAATAAATAAACCAACCACAAACGACAGCATACCCATCGCTTTTAGGTTTAAGTGGAACGCACTGGTCAGCGACTCAAGCTCTGCCTTAGAGCTACGAGAGATCGTCAAACCATTAGGTAACATATTTTTAAGACGTTCAAACTTCTCAGTGGGCATGTCTGAACAAGCAATCACTGAAAGCCCAGCACTGCGTTTAAGCATTCGGAGCAAGGAGATATCCGCAATCAACCTTGTACCATTAATCATATTATTTTGATCAACAACCACAGGACCAAGTTCAGAACCATCCATCAAAGGGATGTAATCACCGTTGTGCCATTCCATGTGTTCAGCAAGATCATCACTGACAAGGATTGGATATGGTGGCTTCATGAGGTTCAAAGCGGTGAGATCTTTTAACGCTATACCAGGTTGTAGCTGAAGCATAGAAACAGGATCTATACCGACAACCATGAAGTTTGCGCCATTTTCATCAGTGATACGATGGTGATCAAGAGGAGAACACTGTTGAAAACCTTCACGGCGAAGTTGGATATAAAAGCCTTGCGGGATTTTATTGGCGTTGTGTTTTGGTCGAATACGGTAAGGAAGAGGATTCGAAAAGAGTTTTTCGCCATGCGCATAGCTTTGCTTGGCGTGTTGGTTGATAGCAGTAACACCAACCAAAAGTGATACGCCGAGGGTTAAACCAAGCCATACCAAAATAATCTGCAGTGGGTAACGTCGATAGTGACCGAGTAGTGCCTTAACTACGGGCCATAACATGCAGTTGCCCTCCTTGCAGACGGATCCTACCATCCATATGCAGAGCTACTTTTTCACTGTGTGTTACCAACAGCAACGTACATTCTAATTGACGAGCCAAAGAGGTCAGCAAACGCATTACCGCTTCTGCATTACGCTCATCTAAACTACCGGTTGGCTCATCGGCCAGCAATATTTTTGGTTCCATATACAGCGCACGCGCAATGGCCGCACGTTGTTGTTGGCCACCAGACGCTTCTTCAGGGTAACGGCCAAGTAAAGGCATAAGATCTAAAGCAGAGAGAATCTGTCTCCAGAGACCTTTGTCTTCAGGTAAGCCTTTTAACTGGCGGCAAAAACGGATGTTATCGGCAATATTTAACGTTGGCAGTAAGTTGAATTGCTGAAAAATATGGCCAATGTTGTTTCTGCGATAAGCGGTGCGGTCACGCTCGGTTGAGTCGTGCATATTGAAGTGAGGAAAAGCGATTTCACCTGAGTCCGCTAGGTCTAAGCCCGCGATAAGATTCAGTAAAGTACTTTTACCTGAACCGCTTTCTCCCATTAATGCCAGCTGGTCACCTTGGTTTAATGTTAATTCAGCACCTTGCAAAACAGGGTGAAACTCCCCCCCATCGACATAGCCTTTACATAGGTCTGACAGCTTTAACATTAAACAGCTCGCATTAGTTAGAATTTGGAAGGAGAATCTACACTAATTCCCTGTTAGGAGGAAGTATTTTGAAAGATAGATCACACGCCAACGATAAAGTGATGCGATTGGTGCGCCCTACTTCAACTTCCTATCAAGTTTTTAATCCATTTTCTTGTTTTCATGCGATAGAGCGAACCGCCCCACTTTATGACTTCTTCGGTAAGAAACAGTAAATACACCCATTCAGGCGGGAACTTGAAATAAATAGCAGCGATCGCGGCCAATGGAATGCCAATCACCCACTGAGCGATTAAGTCTTGATAGAGGCAGAACTTAACATCACCACCCGCTCTCAATACACCTACAATCACTGTCATTGGGATAGAACGGATAACAATTCCGACACTTAAAATGAGAATAAACTTCTCTGAGAGGGCTCTGGTTTCTTCCGTCAGTGCGCTAAAGGCATTAAGTATTGGCGTTTGAACGAAATAGAGAAAAACGGCTACAACAATACTAGTTAAGAAACACAAAATTGTTAAGCCAAGCGCTTGATAGTAAACCGCTTCATTGTTTTTCGCACCAAGTTGATTACCCACCAAAACAGCTGCCGCATTCGAAAGGCCAATCAATAAACTCAATGAGATAGATTCAACCGGCGTCATGACCGATAGCGCAGCCAGACCTTGAACGCCCGATTGCCCCATGATCGCGTGGTAAGCAAACAAACCACCCGCCCATGCTAAGAAGTTAAACGTGGTCGGCAGAGACAGCTTCAAGAAGCGAACCACCTTATCAATCGAAGCTGCCGCTTTAATATCGCAAAACTTAAATGCTAATAAATGCTTAGAGAAATAGAGATAACCAAACAAAGTCGCGACTTCAATCGCGCCACTCAGTACCGTCGCAATCGCCGCACCTTTGATTCCAAGCGCAGGAAAGCCTAAGTTACCGAAGATCAGCACCCAGTTTAAGAACACGTTAGACAGGATGCCGATACCGCTGAAAAATGTACTTAGCCCGGGTTTGTGCATCGCTCTCAAACCCACAGCCATACTGCTGACACACGATACCGCTAGCATGCTAAATGACGTAATTACGATGTATTCAACGCCTAAGTTGATGACCTCTTGAGAGTCGGTCGTCACGCCCATGATTTGTGCAGGAAATGAAACGAAAAACGCGATAGTCAGTAAAGCAAACAGTGTCGACACCAGCCACGTCAGCGCAGTGCTTTCTCTCACACCTTGTCTGTTACCCGCGCCCCAATATTGAGCAGTAAGAAGAGCACCGCCCGTGGTAACACCCACCAGCATAATGGTCGTCACGAACATCGCTCGGCTCGCCACCCCCACAGCTGCGATGTCTGCTTCGCCAAGTTGGCCCAACATCAATACATCCACCAAGCCTCGGCTTGAAAACATAATGCTCTGCAAGGTGATGGGCAGTGCAATCGCAATAAGCCTGCGAACAAAATCACCTCGTGTGTGATGAATAATTGAAGAGAGCAACATAGAGAGATACCTAAACGGAACGTATTGATGAATAAAGATAAATATCGCGCTATTATATCAATGTTCGGTTTTTAACCACAGATATAAATGGAGTAACAATGAAGAAAGTACTGGTTTTAGGCGCTTCTGGATATGTTGGTTCGCAACTCCTCCCTCTCCTGCTTGAGCAAGGCTATCAAGTCACGGCAGCAGCAAGGCATATCGACTATTTAAAGGCACGGACCGAGCCTCACGAAAGCTTATCGCTTGAGTATCTTGATCTGGCCGATCAAGCTGCGACACAAGCCTTAGTCCCCGACTTTGATCTTATCTTCTTTCTCGTCCATGGCATGGCGGAAGGCCACGACTTTATCGATTATGAGCTGAACTTAGCCCGTAACTTTGTTTCTGCTCTTGGGCCAAAGAATCAACACGTCATCTACCTGAGTTCTTTACAGCCTCAGACTGGTGATTCAGAGCACCTTCAAGCGAGAAAGAAAACCGGCGAATTGCTTCGTAAAGGGCCTGTACCCGTTACCGAACTTCAAGCTGGCGTGATCATTGGCCCAGGATCTGCGGCATTCGAGATCATGCGAGATTTCGTGTACAACTTGCCGATTATGATTGCGCCAAAATGGGTTGACTCTAAAGCCAACCCGATTGCTTTGCAGAACCTGAACCACTATTTACTAAAACTCGCACAAGACACGCCTAGCGAAAGCCAAACCTTTGAGGTTGGCGGGCCGGATATTGTCTCTTACCGAAACCAATTTGCTCATATTGCTAAAACCGCCGATCGTCCACTCAAACTATGGGCGACATCGCTACTGACACCAAAGATTGCTTCATATTGGTTAGGTGTGGTGACTTCTGTACCGTCTAACATAGGTAGAGCACTACTTGCAGGCTTAAAGCACGACTTCATCGCCAGTTCGACCATCATTAGAGAAAAGTACCCTCAGAAGCTTATCTCGTTCGAAAATATGGTTGAACAAGCCATTCACGCTGAAGGAAACTTTGTCAAAAGCAATGTATGGGGCTTTGATAAAACCGCATTCAAACGCTGGCAAGCTGGGTATGGCTATTACCCGAAGAAAACAGGCGCAAGTATCACCTCAAGCGCTTCATTGGAATCGCTTTGGCATGTTGCTCAGCAAATCGGAAGCCCGAAGCAAGGTTACTTCTTTGCTAACACTTTATGGCGCACACGCGAATGGTTGGATGTTCTTTTCGGTGGCGGTGTACCGGTTCGACAAATGCCAGAAGGGCCCAACCTAAAAGTCGGTGACAAAATCGATTCATGGAAGGTCATTCGCTGTGAAGAGAATCAGTTTTTATCTCTGCTTTTCGGTATGAAAGGCCCCGGTTTAGGGCGACTCGAGATTACTGTCTCTGACCACGGTGACTCTCGCGAGCTGAATATCTCGGCTTGGTGGCACCCTAAAGGCTTTCTAGGGTTACTGTATTGGTTTGCTATGATGCCAGCCCACCTGTTTATTTTTAAAGGCATGGTGAAGGCAATTGAGAAGCAGGCTAAAGAACAGGATTAAAAGCAGATGCGAGATTCGGGTAACGGGATGCGAAAAGACTTAACAGCAAATTAGCGACACGCGCTATGAGAGACAAAAAAGAGCGGATAATTCCGCTCTTCGTATCTCTCATCTCGAATCCGCTATTAGCCGATAACGCTAATTGGGATCTCAGCCAGTTGGTTGCCTTGGTTAGCAGGGTAAACGATGTATTCACCGTGATACTTCACCGCAGACTTATAGTCCGTTACTTTGTGAAGCATGAAGCCCGCTTCCATCGCCGCTTGGATGAACTCAGCATGGTTGCCACGAACAAACCAGTTCATTGGCTTAACCATCAACTCCCCGTCGAAAGAGTCGTCACACTGTTTACCGCATAAAGCAAAAGAGTGCTCGCCATCGGTGAAGAATTGAATCTTGCCGCCAGTCGTTAGCTCGTCTTCACTCGATACGCTCCAACCCATCTCGTACATTTTGTCCATGAACGCTTCAACATCACTGTCTTTTAGCGTTTTAGGCTCTTCGCCTTCAGGGAAAAAACGTCCGTAAAACGCAGAAATACGTTTAAAGGTAAAAGTTAAATCAGAGTTGTTGCCTTTTGAGCGACCCTGTTTCTGCCAGCGAACTAAGTCAGGCACAATCACGCGATCATAAGCTTGAGATTTAATCGCTTTTGTTACCCAACGAACAAGATAAAGGTTGTTCGCGATAGGTGCGTCGATCGCTTTACCAGACTTATGCAGAGCATACAGCTCGCCCAGCGCATCGTTCACTAACTTCTGAATTTCAATATAGTATTTTGACATTATGCCTTCTTTCCTAATGTCCAATATAGTAATGCTGACAGTATTGCACATGCTGCCATCATCATAGCCATTGGCCCTGCAGTGTCACTTGGTAGCATAGCAACAATTGCCCCCACTACAGAACCAGTACCAAATCTTAATGTGCCTGCAAGCGAAGAAGCTGTGCCGGCCATATTCGGGTATCCGCTTAAAAGCAGTGCCATTGAGTTACTACCAATGGTAGACAGTGTGCCGATAAACAGCATCACGAATGGCACAATACCCCACAAACCGATATCTAACATCCAACCGACTAACAGACCTAAGCCCGCAAACAGTTGAATGGTTAAACCGACTCTGAGCATAGCGTGAGAGCCCACTTTCTTAACGATTCGACCGTTGATGCTCGTCATCAAGATCATAGCAACAATATTCAAGCCGAACAGGTAGCCAAACAGATCAGGGCGAATGCCATAGATATCGATGTAAACGAATGAACCTGCCGTTAAGAACGCAAACATCCCTGAAAATGAGAATGCACCAGAGAAAATCAGGCCCATCGCCGTTGGGTTCTTACATAGTCGAGCATAGTTACGAATCGTTGTTTTAAAGCGCAATGGTTGTCGGTTTTCTGCAGGAAGCGTTTCTGGGATCTTCATCGATACCGCCAGAATCACGATCACCGCAAAAATAGCCAGAACCCAGAAAATTGAACGCCAACCGAACCACAACGCTAAGTAACCGCCAATCATCGGAGCAACCAATGGCGCAACTGTCATCACCAAAGTAACGAAAGACATGGTTCTTGCGAAATCTTCACGATCGAACATATCTCTTACCACCGCTTGGATGATAACGGCCGCCGCAGCACCAGCAAAACCTTGAGCGGTACGGATGTAAGTCAGCGCTTCAATGCCATGAGTTGTCGCACTCACCATAGAAGCGATAGCAAACAAGAACACACCAATAAGCAGTACAGGCTTGCGACCATAGCTATCCGCCAACGGGCCATGCAGCAACTGCCCCAGCGCGAAACCTGCGGTATAGGCTGTTAGCGTGATTTGTCCCTCACCCGCCGTCACACCAAGATCTTTAGCAATGGTAGGCATCGCTGGCAGATACATATCAATGGCTAGCGGAGTAAGTGCACCAATCGCACCTAGAATCAAAAACAGCACTAAGCCTAATTGAGGTGTTTCTAGTTGGGAGCTTTGGCTCTGTGAGGTCGATGTTTGCATGGTTATCCGAATGTTCAACTGATAGAGCTAGGGACTAGCGTGAGTACGCGAGTCAAAGATTGGCTGAGACTTTCCTAGTACCAGTCAACATCATCAGCCGACGCTATCCATGGTCGGCTTTACAACGAAAGGGCTATTTCCAGCAAAAGTGGTCTCTTGTTAAGAACAATTTCTTGTTAAGAGCAACTTCTAGCTAAGGACTACTTCCAGATTGAATCGACTTCTTCTTGCGTTAGGTAACGGTATTCACCTAACTCTAAAGATTCGTCCATCTCAATTTCGCCAATACGTTCACGGTGTAGTGCTTCTACCTTGTTACCAAGAGCAGCAAACATACGTTTAACTTGGTGGTATTTGCCTTCGTGAATCGTTAGCAATACTTCACGCTCTGCACGAACTTCTAGGTGTGCAGGAAGTGTTAGGCCATCTTCGCTCTTAAGCTGGATGCCCTCTTTGAATTTTTCAACGTAATCGTCTTCAACAGGTTCAACCAACCAAACACGGTACGTCTTCTCGCACTTGTGCTTTGGCGAAGTGATACGGTGAGACCACTTACCATCGTCGGTAATCAATACAAGACCTGTTGTATCAATATCTAGACGGCCAGCAAAGTGCAGCTTGTCCATTTTGATTTCATCAAGTAATTCAAACGCGATACGATTTGCGCCATCTTCATGCGAACAAACAAAGCCTTCAGGCTTATAAAGCATGATGTAACGTGGGCCGTGAACATTCAGTTCATTGCCTTGCCATTCGACAACGCACTCTTCAGTTACCTTGAGTGAACCGCTTTTTTGAATGACATCATTTACTGTCACTGCCTTGGATTTTAATAAGTGTGTTGCTTCTCTTCGAGTGACGCCTAATGCATCGCACAGAAATTTATCTAAACGCATGAATACCTCAACTAATCTAAGTCGGGTATTATAGTCACCTTTGCTCAATTAGTTGAGCTATTTCACACTATTTGTTTTCCTTCTTACAAGACGCGATATGTATACACTCCGCCCGTACCAAGCTGATTCTGTAAAATCAGTGATTCATTACTTCAGAAAACACCAAACTCCGGCAGTGCTCGTGCTTCCGACAGGTGCAGGAAAAAGCCTTGTGATTGCAGAGTTAGCAAGGCTTGCGAAAGGTCGAGTGTTGGTGCTTGCTCACGTAAAAGAGTTGGTTGAACAGAACCATGAAAAGTATGAAGGTTACGGGCTGAAAGGCTCGATTTTCTCTGCGGGTTTAGGACGCAAAGAGACCGACCAACAAGTCGTGTTTGCTTCGGTGCAATCTGTGGTGCGAAATCTCGATTCATTCTCTAACCAATTTTCGCTGTTGGTTATCGACGAATGCCACCGTGTTCCCGATGAAAAGACCAGTAGTTATCAGAAAGTCATCACTCACTTACGCGAGAATAATTCGGGCATCAAAGTGCTTGGATTAACAGCGACCCCATATCGTCTTGGGATGGGTTGGATTTATCAATACCACACTCGCGGTCAAGTGCGTTCAGATGAGCCACGTTTCTTCCGCGACTGTATCTTTGAGCTGCCGATTCGTTACCTGCTCGATGAAGGTTTCTTAACTCCTGCACGCATGATTGATGCACCCGTGTTGAGCTATGACTTTTCGCAGTTAAAGCCCGCGAGCACTGGTCGCTACAAAGAAGCAGAACTCGACATGGTGATCGAGCAATCGAAACGAGCGACCCCACAGATTGTCGATCAGATTATTCACCTAGCCCAAGATAAACTAGGCATCATGGTATTCGCTGCGACCGTTCGACACGCGCAAGAGATCCTCAGCTTATTGCCAGAAGGTGAAGCTTCAATTGTGATTGGTGATACACCAACTCTCGAACGTGACCAAATTATCAGCGACTTCAAAGAACGTAAAATCAAGTTCTTGGTTAACGTATCGGTATTAACCACAGGTTTTGATGCGCCACACGTCGATTTAATCGCGATTTTGCGCCCGACAGAATCCATCAGTTTGTATCAACAAATCGTTGGCCGTGGCTTACGCCTATCTCCGGGTAAAAAAGAGTGTTTGGTGCTCGACTATGCGGGCAACAGTTACGACCTCTACCAACCTGAGGTTGGCGACCCTAAACCCGATTCAGACAGTGAAATCATCACCATCCCTTGCCCTGCGTGCGGCTTCAATAATAACTTTTGGGGCAAGCTAGACAGCAATGGCTTCTTGCTTGAGCACTTTGGGCGCAAATGCCAAGGCTACTTTACCGATGAAGACACGGGCGAGCGCGAGCACTGTAATTATCGCTTCCGAGCGAAATATTGCGGTGAATGTGGTGCTGATAATGACATTGCTGCGCGCATTTGTCATGAGTGCGATGCAACCTTAGTCGACCCAGACAAAAAGCTAAAAGAAGCACTGAACCTAAAAGATGCCTTGGTATTTGAATGCTTGGAAATGGACCTCAACGTGCTTAAAGACGAGAAAGGTAAATCACAACTTAAGGTCACCTATCGCGGAGAAAACCAAGCGCAAGTGCATGAGTTTTGGTCATTAACCAGCAAAAAGCAGAAGCAGAACTTCAAAGACCAGTTTGTTCGCCCTCACCTTGCAGACAGACATCGCCCTTTCGAAGAAGCCTCACCGACGAAAGTGGTTGCTCACCAACATAGATTCCGCCCACCTCAATTCGTGATTGCCCGTAAAGTCGGACGCTTTTGGAAAATGAGAGACAAGATATTCGAAGACGAACTACAGCAGCGTTAAGGTTAAGAATAAAAGTAAGTCTTACGTTCTTAACACTCGGCAATTAATCTTATGTATTAAAGCCTGCGCCATTTAAGCGTTAAGTTTTTCGGTATCAAATTCTCATTATTAATCAGGTTCACTTTCTGTTCAGAATTACTTTTTTATACTGAACGCTATCAACCTTCTCTAGGATTCGCTATGTTTAGTAAAGCTATGATTTCTTTGTTTTCTATAAGCTTAGGCTTATTTGTTTCTGCTGGCGCATGGGCTGACTCACATCATAATGGTCATGAATTAGTGCAGGACGTTCATAAAGCAGGAACCAGCATCGAATTTGAAGAAGATCAAGACGAAGTCTATGAAGCCGTACGAGAAGGCTACATTCGCCCTTTCTCAGAAATGTATGCGGCGGTTGAAAACGATCTTCATGGCAGAATCATTAAAGTAGAACTAGAAGAAGATGACGACATTTGGGTGTATGAACTAAAAATCAATTACCAAAACAACATCATCAAAGTCGAATACAACGCTGAGACGTTAGAAATGCTTATGATCAAAGGCCGCAACTTTAAAGACGCAATTAAACACGGCGACTAGTTACGTACGACGAAGAGCTAAGCACGACGAACAGTCATTAGAAGAAATTAGAAGAACAATTATGAAAATTTTAGTCGTTGAAGATGAGCCTCGTTTGGGCCAACAAATTATTGAAACACTTGAGGGGGCCGACTGGGTTCCAGAGCTCTCTCAAGATGGTATCGACGCACTCTACCGTGCAACGTCAGAAGAATGGGACGCGATTGTCCTCGATTTAGGTTTACCTAAGCTTGACGGCCTAACGGTATTAAAAGGCATTCGAGACGAAAACATCAACACGCCAGTGATTATCTTAAGTGCTCGTGACACGCTAACTCAACGTGTTGAGGGCTTGAACGCCGGTGCTGATGACTACCTAACTAAGCCATTTGAGATGGTCGAGCTGATTGCCCGTATCCGAGCTCAACTGCGCCGAGCATCAGGCAGTGCTGCTCCGATACTTCAAATCGGTGATCTAAGCCTAGACACACGCAGTTCTAAAGTATTGTGGCAAGGTCAAGCAGTTAGCCTCACGGCGCTGGAATATAAAGTTGTCGCGTACTTCATGCATAACCAAAACAAGGTTATCTCGCGCACTGAGTTGGTTGAGCATATCTACAAGCAAGACTTCGACCGAGACTCAAACACGGTTGAAGTGTTCATCGGTCGTATTCGTAAGAAAATCGCACCAAAGATCATCAAAACCGTTCGTGGCCTTGGCTACCAACTGAATGCTGAATAGCTCAGTCGTCAATCACGCCAAGAGCAACCATTAATTAAGTGGACAGCCTGTTCTGATCATCGCAATACGATAAGTTACGATGAGCAAAGGCAGGTTGGAAATGCATGAATCTAAAGAAACGAACACTTAAAAACATCAGTTTAAAAAGCCGCTTGCTCCTTGCTGCGGCTTTTTGGCTAGGTGCGATGATATTAGCGGCTGGTGTCGGGATTCCGAAACTGGTTAACGACTACCTCGTCGATGACATGAAGCAGCAGCTTGGCTTAACCATGGATGAGTTAACCGCCAATATCGAAACCAATGACAGTGGTAACCTGATCATGGCAGAGCGTCTGTCTGATCCTAGGTTCAACCAGCCCTACAGTGGTATTTATTGGCGCGCCGCTACCCAAGAGCAGATCATTCGATCTCGCTCGCTATGGGATAAAGACCTCACCATCAAGCGTTCACCGATTCACACATCAGTCAAAGGGCCAGAGAAAGAAAAGCTGATTTACATCGAGCAAGATATCTACCTGCCTGAACTGAGCGACCCTGTCACGATCACCATTGGTATTGATGAAGATCCATTAGAATCCACACTGACAGAGCTTACTGGTCAAGTCTGGTTGATCCTAATGTTGCTGTTTGTTGGCGTGCTGATGTTGATCGGTATTCAAGTCAGTTGGTCGTTATTACCGCTCAGCAAGATGCAACGCGAACTGGTAATGCTAAGAAACGGCGAGCAACAAGGGTTAAGCGATAACTACCCGAAAGAGGTTTCTCCATTAGTCTCTGACCTCAATGCCCTGCTCTTTCACTATCAAGAGTTATTAGAACGAGCTCGTAACCACGCGGGTAACTTATCTCATGCGTTGAAAACACCGCTTTCAGTTCTAAAAAATGAGATAGAGCGACTTCCAGAGGATGACAAGGCACTGCTGCAACAGCCCATTCATCAGATTCAAAGCCAAATTGATTATCACCTTGGCCGCGCTCGTATGGCAGGTGCAATGAACATTCTTTCGGTGAAGTCTTCACCTTGTGAGCGTGTCGAAGCTATCTCAATGGCGTTTGATAAAGTCTACGCTGCCAATGAAGTCACCATGATTAACGAGCTAGACTCTGAGATTGAAGTGGCAGTAGAAAAAACCGACCTTGATGAAATGGTCGGCAACCTACTCGAGAACAGTTACAAGTGGGCGGGCAGCATTATTCGCGTCCATGCAAATGAACTCGACGATGGCAACATAGAGTTGGTGATTGAAGATGATGGCCAAGGCATTCCTGAAGAGAAGCTTGAGCAAGTGACCAAACGTGGCGTCCGACTTGATGAAACCACACCAGGAACAGGCTTAGGGCTTAATATCGTAAATGAAATGGCACACAGTTACCGAGGCAGCCTAACGCTCAGCAAGAGCTCAATGGGCGGCTTAAAAGCTTCTCTGGTGCTTAAAGTAAGTAAAGGCTGAACAAGCTAAGTAAAAGTTAAACACAATAAGCCCTAACGTAATGCTAGGGCTTAATTCTATCGACCTTATATACAACTCTATATATCGTTCACAGCAACATCCAAAGTTTGTGAATTATCACTAAGGGTCGTTGCTCCAATCGTTAATACCCGGCCATCAGTGTAATAGTCATGATCGTCATTGATCACTTCCACCGTTGCTAATGGGTACTTGTCTAACTCGATGTCTGGTAGTAACGTTCGTATCTGATTAGCAAGCCGATCTCGCTCTTCATCAACATTAGGGTCAATGTTATGAAGCACGGTCACAATGCCTGAGTAAGGCGTGACTTTAAGGCCATCATCATAGCTAATTGCGCCTAACCACTGAGGCTGGTTAGTTTTAATATCAACACCTGCACGCCACCAACGAATATGGCTGCGCTTCATCAGGTTACCCGGCAATTGAAAAGCCATATCTTGCGGCTTGTCTCGCCAATATAAATCAGACACTGGCGGCGTTTTTTCTCTAAGCAATGCGAGATAACCAACCCATTCAATCTCATTTCGAGAGAAGGTTTGATTCTCTATCCAGCCTAATTGCTTCATTAAGTCTCTTGGGGTTGCTCCAACATAAATTACGTTGATCGCTTGCGCCGAGTAGAACGAAGATTTACCGGGGAACGCTTTATAGGTAACCGAGTTCCAGTCGACTTTGTTTATTTGAGCCGTCTCTGGTTGATTCTGAAAGTCATCCGCTTTCCAGAAAAAGTGAGCGTAGTTCGCAAACAATACCCACGCCAACAACAGCGCACTAGACTTAAGTACTAAGCATCGCCACTTCATTCGGTAACCGATAATGGTGAAGACTAATACCGCGAACACACCAACGATCAAGCTATTATGCTCCGAGATAAATATCTTAAGGCTATTAAGCCACGGGAAGTTTTCAACGCCGTGCGCCAGTAACATGCCCCAAGCAATGAACTGCCCTCCACCAAGGGCCAAACCGATAAACGCCAACACACTAAAATTACGCCACGGTACACGATGCGAGCCAGCTATAAATGGCACAACCCAAGCGATAGGCCCTAATAAACGAGCAAAAAGAATGATGTATGTGCCTTTGCGAGCAACCAGATAGCGGCAGCGCGCAATTAATCTTTTGGTTTTAGGGCGAAACTTAATGAGCCTTCGTTGCACCTTAACACCGTATTTATAACCAATGAAATAACTGAGTTGATCACCAAGCAAACCACCTAGCATCACCAAAACCAACGCCATCCATGCACCTGAATACAGTTGAAAGCCCGCTGCGATAAAGAACGGCTCTCCCGGTACAAATAGGTTTGGGCCAATGAGAGCATCACCCAATGCTCCCAGAAACAACCCTAGTCCATCAAACATAACAACCTCAACGCTTACTGTTCTTTGTAGTGACCAAACTTGTAGTTCATCTCGTTATTACGCATTTCTCCTTTAAAGAAGCGTCTTACATTGGCTTTAAGATAAGTAGAGCCTGTCTTCACAACGCCATCTTGGTCTAAGCGACGTGGGTCAAAACCAAAAGTCATATTTAGGAATCTAAATCGCCATGTTTTGCTCGCACGTTTTACGTAGTCACAATCTTCACACAGGACGATCTCTTCATCAAAACCGCCGATCTCATCATGCGCCCGTTTAGTCGAGAAAATACATGCGCCAATCGCCGTCGGGAAAAAGAACTGAGTAGTAAACAAGCCTGCGTTAAATAGCCCGTAACCAAACTTGTGTACAAGCGGCAAACCTTTCGAGCTCATGTACACACCCGCCACTTCAAGCTTCTTCTCTTCTAGTTCATAAAGCGCTTTCGCAAGGAAGTTTCGAGGCAAGCTCACGTCAGCATCTAAGAAAAGGATTCGGTTGTATTGCGCCAATGAAGCACCCGTGTTTCGGCCAAGGCTCACACCACGGTTTTCCATGTGATGCACCGTTAATTTTGGCAACGCGTTTTCATAAGCTTGCGCCACTTCTCTGGTGTTATCTTCACTGTTCGAGTCGACAACAATCACTTCAAACTCTTGGTGGGTTTGCACGCTCAACTCTTCCATTAAGCGGCTAATGCGTTTCTCTTCGTTTAGCGTAATTACGACAATGCTTACCGGTTTCATATTTTCACCTATTCATTCTGCTGTTTAATTAACACTAAGATTAACGAACTAAGACTTAACCAAGTCTTAGGCAAACATTCATTTTCCGTTCATTAACTTGATGATTTAGCAGTGATATAAATAGATAAGGATTGCGATGTAAAAGGGAGTAAAATGCGCTAAACAAGCGTTAGCGAACGTTTTATCTCCAAACGAACCCATTATCGAAGGAAATTCACTTTGAGATGGGCTTCTGACTTGCTCATATTGGAATGTGATGTTAGTATCCGCGCTCGCTTAAGCATGAACTTTTATGTTTAAGCATTACCACACACTCAAGGTCGCATTGAGGTGTGAAGTTAATTTTTACTAATTTGAGAGTAAAACTATGAAATTTGAAGCAGTAGTACGTACTGAACTAGGTAAAGGTGCGAGCCGCCGCCTACGTCACGCTGGTAAATTCCCAGCTGTAATCTACGGTGGCGAAGCTGAAGCTGTAGCTATCGAACTTGTTCACGCTGACGTGATCAACCAAATGGACAAGCCTGAATTCTACGAAGCAATCACTCTACTGATTGACGGCGCAGAAGTTAAGGTTAAGCCACAAGACGTTCAACGTCACGCGTTCAAGCCAAAAGTTGAGCACATGGACTTCATCCGCATCTAATTCCCTACCAAGGAATAAGATTGGATTAATCCAGCCTTCTGCATAGAAAAGATAATCGATCTTACCAGTCGAGAAATCTAGAAATTCGAAACCCCGATGCTACCAACATCGGGGTTTCACCGTTTTTGAGCCCTCAAAAAACGTCCAAAACATCTTATCGAATCCAAACTAAAGATACCTACCCACGCGCTCTACTTCTTTCAAAGCAATACCATCGGCTGCTATACCAACAGGAGCTGAACCTAGTGAATACCACTTAACATCATCAGTCTCTTGAGCGGTGATATCTCCTTTCCAGTCACTCACGATAAAATAATGAATCAACTGAAGTTCCTTCGTAGGATGGTAAAGCGAACACAAGTATTGGTAATCAATCGGAACAACATTAATCTCTTCATCAAGTTCACGAAACAGCGCCTGAACCTGGTTTTCACCGTGTTCAATATGGCCGCCAGGTATAGTGATTAAACCGGGATCGGTCTCCCTAGACTCACTACGCTTTTCTAGTAATACCTGCGATTCCTTCAGTATGATAAAAGAAACACACTCGTGGACATCCATCTAATTTTCCTAAAGCCGTTACAAAGGTAGTTAAGTTTGTTGCTCTAGCTTGTGTTAATGCTTAATTTACAACAAGCTTTTTACTCAGCCTTTCATACAATTCAAAAGCTTCTGTTTTAGATATCAAATTTCCGAGAGCGTATTGATGAGCTAGCTCAATATCGTCGCTTTGATTAGAGTAATAGCGCTTGGCTACTGCAGCGCACTGGCTCAGATTGGTGTACCAACTGCCGTCTTGCTCGGCCACAAAGTAATACGCCGCTCGCACTAACTTTTTGCCAATTACCTTAACGACATCCGCATCAGTCATTGTTTTGAAACTCGAGGGCATTTGCTTAAGATAAGTCGATAAATCGCCATTAAGAGCTTGGGCTATTTCATTACTGGGCTTATATTGTGGAAACTTTATAGATAAATCATTCCCCCAAATACAACAGCAACAATGCTTGAGCCAAAACTGCCAATGGAATTCTTCGTTGGGCTGCAGAACCTCTGAGAGAGACCCTGGATCAATATCAAGCTTAGTCACTTGAGGATAGGCTTGGGGTATGGTGTCGGAAAGTAGGTTAAATACTTCCTTTTCTCTCTGATCAATAGGCGTAGCGAGTACGATCGAAACATCCAAATCAGAGCGACCAACAATGGCTGTTCCTCTAGGCACGCTTCCAGGTCAAGTAGATACCATCAACTTGACCTGGAAGTCCTCTTAGCAGCGAATCAACGACTGCTGACACCACTTCTTGAAATTCAGTCGCAATGTTCTTTGGCGAATAAAGATTTTGAATGAACCCTTCTCGATCGAGTCCTCTAGTTTGTTCTTGCACCTTGGGTTCCTATTTTAATCGTTATAATTAATCACACCGGATTCTGATGATGATTTGAGGAGTGCCAGTGGTTAAAGTAACATTAACTCTCGCTTAGTTTTATCGTCCAACTTTTCAATCGCGTAGCGAAAAGCAACTCTCGGTATTGCGGTATGCTTAGCGTTTAAATAACCAGTAACCTGTTGAGGTTCCTTTTTACTGAGGACTTTAAGCATCCAACCATATCCTTTCTGCACGAGGTCATGTCCATCTTCTAGCAATAGGTCTGCTACACAAAGCGGAGCCAACGCTGAGTATCGATTCTGATTGATCGGATAAATTAAGATGACAGCAGCAGCTCTACGTACAGCAAAATTCGAATGCTCAACCCATTTGGTTATGAGTTCGAACAACTCATTGTATTGAGACAGTAACTCACCAAACGCATGAGTGCAGAAGTCATCACAATCATTCCAGTCAATGACATACTCCATTAACCAATGCTCAAAGATTGGAAACGTTTCTTTCGAATATTGTTTTCTTACTCTAAAAGCCCAGTCGTAAGCAATAACACCTAACGCCCAATCCCTTTCTTCAAGCAATTGAGTACACAGGGACAAAACATTAGAGATATCTTTGTTTTTGATGGTTTTAAAAACGAGCGCCGATATAGATCGAACCTGCCCTGTTTTAACACTAGCCTCTGGATAACCAACGCCTGAGAGATGAAGCTTTACCGTTTCAACGATATTCATTAATTGCCAAACCTTCATAGAACTAAAATTAATATCAAAGTGAGATACACAGCACTTAAACCATACGCATTGGATTTATAAAATATAAGTTACCTTAATCACAACATTCATTATTGAGCATTTAAATTACCACTAAAATAAGGATATTCCCTTTGGTAAGAGTAACTTATAATGCATACTAACGGCCTTTAAAAGAGGTGCTAAATGAAAAAGAACGGTTTTACACTTATTGAGCTTGTTGTCGTTATTGTGATCCTTGGAATACTCGCCGTAACTGCTGCTCCAAGGTTCCTCAACGTAAGTACCGATTCTCATATTGCAGTTGTTAAAGGTACTGGTGCTTCTTTTAAAACAGGGGTCGATCTTGCCTATTCAAAAAATTTAACCTCAAACGGTGGTGGTGCTTCCACGAATGTCCCTATCTATGATGACTCCGCGACCGGCCAGCTTGACTTCAATGAATGGGGATATCCAGCCCAGCAATGGCACTTACCTGAAGAATCTCCAAGATTAGATAACGCTGAAGATTGCATTTCGGTATGGGGCGCACTGCTCCTCGATCCACCTAGTATTTCAAGTTTCAATTCACCAGAAGATACAGACTACATCGCTGAATATATACAGACGGATCAGTGTATCTATCATTATCGAGTCGTACCGGGAATTTCCATTGACTACAACTCAATGAATGGTGACGTCACTGTAGACGATGAGCCAGATAACTAAGCGCTAAATGTTGGTCTTTCAGAGTACTTGGGAATTTACGGTTTCTCTCAATAAAAGTGCCACACATTAAGAATCAACAGCACACATTTAAGACTGGCTTATTTTGGTGTAAACGAGCGTGCTGTCCATATCTCCTGATGGCAAACGTCGATCATTGGCTAAGCGATCTTCAAGTTGATAGCCACATCGTTTGGCCACGGCCTGACTTTTAAGATTCGAGCCTGCCATCCTAATTTCGACTCTTTTCGCACCTTTTTGAGTGAATGCATATTCTTCGATAATTCGGACAGCTTCATTCACGTAACCCAAGCCCGTTTTTGATGTTTGCAACCAGTAGCCGATTTCAAAGTAAGGGACAGTATCGTCTCTGATCATAAAGCCAATAGCCCCGATAAATACCCCTGTTTGCTTGTCAATAATATTGAACCAGAACTCGCCAGTAAAGTTGGCGAAATTATTGGTAGCATCTTGAATGTTAAGTTCTAGCTGCTCTTTAGTTAGAGAATCAGAAACCCAAGGTAAGAATGGGGAAAATTCGGCCTTGCACTCATTTATCACCTCAAACATCTCTTCGCAGTATTTTAATGATGGAGGGGTTAATTTGAGCCTTTCACTTTCCATCACTAAGCCTTTTTCCAATCAGAACGTAGAACCGCCAACACAACTGTATCCCACCATTGACCTTTGAAGAATCGATGATCTTTAAAACACGCTTCTTGTTTCATTCCCAGTGACTTACATAATTTAATCGCAGCCAAGTTCTTGCTGATGGTTTCGGCGTAGATACGGTGTATGCCTAACTCTGAGAAACCAAAATCAGCGAGGGCTTCAGATGCTTCTATAGAAAGTCCTTTTCCCTGAGTTTCCCTCGAGAAAGCACAGCCCATCGAAGCTTGTCGATCGCCCTCAAGGCGCAAACAAACGGTTCCAATAAACTTCCCCGAGCCTTTGCTTTCAACCGCTAATTGAAAAGACTGGCGCGGAACTTCCAAAGCCTGCGCAACAAACAACTGAGTTAGCTCTCGATATTTGTTAGGTTCGCAATCACTTTCATCATAGAAACGCTGATACTTAGCGTCTTGAGACATCGCAACAAAGGCACACTCGTCTTCAAGACTCATATCTCGAAGAATCAACCTGTCAGTTTCCAGCTTAAACATCAAAATTCCTTTTTATTTCATAGCCATGAAGGGAAAAGCCTCGGAGGTGTTTACTCGTATACTTTCCCGTTATGCTTCAACCAACCATGAGTGTGATGATTACGAGGGTCTTTGTGCGTCCAGTGCATTACGCCACCTTTCTTGTTCCATTCATATTCACCATAAAATTCAACTCGATCGCCCTTTGCCAGTCCCTGAACACGAGGCGCTAAGTCAATATTATGTGCGACTAACAAGGTTTGTCCGCTATCGAGTCGCAAAATGAATTTCTGATGTCGAGAGCCTTTATTATCATCAGGAAGTACTCGATACACCGTACCCGATCCGCGCACCTGAACGTCGCTTTGGTGATTTTCGTAAGCTTGCTTAAGTCGCGTATCATTCGCTTGAACATGACTGATGCCGAAGCTAAGCAGCACCAAAAGTAGAGCGCAAAATTGTTTCATTCCTTTCATTTCCCATATCTGTGTGTTGATTTGGGATACTGGCTGGGCATCCCCTAATTTAGCGGTGCTTGTACTGAGTCGGACAATAACCTCTCGAAACGTCCGAACTGCGTAGTTTTACATGCTTGGTCGAGCGCCCAGAAACACGTGAGCGCCACAGCTTAAAACTGCCAAGCTTGAGATGGCTACGCATAAAACGAATCACTTGCGATTCATTCAAACCAAATTGCTGTTCTATTGCTTCAAACGGCGTTCTGTCTTCCCACGCCATTTCAATAATTCTTGATTCATTCTCTTTGGATAACATCATACATACTCTTCCTTAATAAACTGGGAGAAATACGCTCGTTCCAAATTTAAAGATCACAGGACAAACACTTTGAATTGAACGCGTTATAACGTTCGATAAAACAACAGGCTACCAACTAGGCAATCATGGGATTAAATAAGCTTGTGCGAACTCTCTAAGCACTCTCGCATTATTGTGGTATTTGCTATCCCCGCACTTTGTGCCATCTACTCTGATGTCCGGGCTGGAATATGCAGGTATAACATCTCGCTCATAAGACATCACTGTGCCTCTGTCAGCACAAATTGTACCGAAGGAATATTGAGGAGCTCTTGGATACGTTCCAGAAATGTAACTTTCTATACTATCAAAATCTTTCAATAACGTTTTATAGTCATGATTAGCACCACTTAAATGGCCAATTTCATGCTCCATTAAGTAATCAGGGCAGTTTATCGCTAAAGAAAAAAAGTAGGATACCGAAGAAGACATACCACAATAATCAGACTCAAAGCTAAAATTATAATTAGAAAATACTATCCCAGTAAAAATGGGGACGCCGTCTTCTGTTGTTTCTGGAATCGGTTCTTCCATCGAGAGTTTTAATAACCTCTCTGCTGCGCCCAAATCTTGAAACCAAAGGCTGTCGATTTCAGACGTATAAGTCACCTTAGTGACTTTTCTCGTCATAGGGACGCAGGAGTTTTTTAACACCAGATTCGAATAGCTTTCCCATGTCGCTATTTTAGAGGCTATAAATGCTTTGGAATATTCATCTAACACCGATTCATCAACATAAAGGTGGATTTCTGTATTCAAAACCTCGCTCTGTACACAAGTAGGAAACTCGATGCTTTGAGCATTGGAGAGTCGACTATTGCTCAACACTATAATCAAAACACAACCAACTAACTGGATGAGCCTTTTAAAAGAACTCTCACTGACTCGTGTATTCATTTCCACCCTCTCCCTATATTCAAAACCACAAAGAGCATCAAAAACGCCGTGACTTAAGATTCATATCAACCCCCATTACACATATAAGCATTGGCCTCTCAAAGTAACCTGCACTACCTGTGTTTTTCAGAAAATAAAAAGCTCGCCATACAATGACGAGCCTTGTTGATTATGGGAGCTTAACGCTTATAAGACCTTAACCTTAACAGATCTAGCCACTAAGACAGCTGATCGCGTAAAGCCAATTCAACGTTTTTCAATACTTTGAACTCTTCTCGAGTACAACCGCGCGCCACGGAAACCCAATGGTCGCCAGTTTCATCGGCCCCTTTAAACTCTGCACGCAACTCATATCGTCGCCATGTAACAAACGCCAAAATAAAGGTCAGTGCAAGCATTGGTAAACCGAACTGAGGAACAAATGCCCAAGTCGCCGCCGAGAGGACTAAAGCCAACGAAACGATATTGATTGCGTTTTCTTTAAGACCCAATTGACGAATTTCTAACTGTTTGATTTTACGTAAGCTATACACATCTTTTTTAACTCGGAGTTCATCAGAACCCACCAGAAAGTCTGATGCTTTGTATGACCTACGAAGTCGCACTAAATTCGCTAACCTGTTGCGTGTTTGGTTCTTATTCATCGCCTTTCTCCATGTTATTTAAAGGTTAGTAAAAACTAATATAATCATGAAGTTAATGAACGAATGCTTGTTTTATAAATCAAACCAATATTAAAATCAAGCCTATGCAATTAATAACAATTATAACAACACCACTTAGCATATAAAATTCAAATAAAAAGAAGGCTTATTGAGGAGTCTACTCATCGTAAATCGATGTACTTTAGTTAAGTGAGATATAGGCCGATAATATTTCCAATAACCGACCAAACATACCAAACGGCGGGCATAATTCCTCCTGCTTTGTAACCACTTATTTCAACGCGATTTTTGCGACAAACTTCGTGTTCAAGGAATGCTGAACAGTGGTCACATAACGCTCCACTTGTCATAGGTCGCATAACTCCCTTGCCCACCATCCATCCGGCTTTTAAATACCTGAATCACTCAATTGAACATATCAATATAGCTTATCGATTAAGCAATTGATCTCATAATGTAGAGTCTGTACGCTTACACTATGCACACGGTTACCTAATGAAGATCACGATGAACGAACTACTGACATGCGGTATGGAACAGAAACAACGAACAACGGTGACGAGTTTATTCGCAAGAAATGGATTTAAGATCGCAACGACTGACTTTGATGATGTGACTTTCGAACGTGAAAATGTGTTGGTCAACGTTCGATTTGATTCCTCTTCTAACGTTGAATCGATTTCAACTCTAAACAACTAACGAGCTCACAAGCAGGTCGCTAAAATAATTGAATGGCCAACATTCGAGTCATTTTAGCGTATCTTGCAACCTGCCCTTTTCTACTTCATACCCACCCTCTTCTCTTCCAAAAGCACCGAGTGACAATTAAATCAATAACTCGCAATTCCATGATCTTGGCTTATATTTATTAATACCCTTTGAAAAAAAATTCGAAATGATGCCTATGTTCCTAACTCGGTTAATTTATGTCAGTACGCTCTGTGAAAGTTGCGATTCTCAGGCTTTGAACGACATTCTTCAGATTTCACACGACCGCAATAAGCAAAGCCATTTAACAGGCCTTCTAAGCCACAATGATAAGTATTTCCTGCAATGTATTGAAGGTTCGAGAACCGCAGTGAACCATACTTACAATCATATCTTGAATGACACGCGACACAAAAACGTCATGATTTTATATTTCAAAGAGATCGATTGTAGGCAGTTTGGTGATTGGTCTATGGGTGATATTCCACAATCTAGCCTAACTGAACTGGTTAATTTACAGTTTTCAACATCAGACCAGTTCAACCCGTATGAGATGTCAGGAGAAAGTGCCTACCGAATGCTTCTGGAATTGAAACAGAATTTGCCATCAGAATAGCTCTTCGACCCAACTTAATCCGTAGAGCAAGCAACAAAAAGCCCCAACGTATGGGGCTTTTTGCGTTTTATTGTAAAGGCAACTATTCGTTATTCTTCGGTGAACTCTAATCGCTCTCGCTGCTCACCGCTTCTTGTTCACTGCCAGCAAGAGCTTGCTGTTCGGCGGTAATATCAGATTCTTTGAACACAATGAACGCGCGGCGGTTTAATGCATCGGCTTTTTCAGAGCGTTCATTAATCGCAGGCTGCAACTTACCAAATGACTTCACTTCCCAGATGAACTGCTTAGGGTCGAGTTTGGTTTTGAGGTATTCAACCACCGTTTCTGCGCGGCGCTCTGCCAGCTTTTCATTGTAAGAAAGTGAACCCGCTTGGTCGGTGTGCCCTGCCACCATTATGCTACCTTGCAGGCCGCTCAACTTAGTTGTGAAGTCATCTAACTGAGTTAGGTCTTCTTGCTTGAGTACTGACTTATCGAAATCGAAGTGCGGCGTCATTGCCATATAAACTTTACGTTCTGGTTTTGGCGGCTCACAGAAAGGCATCTCTTCGTACTTCTGAGCTTCTTCAAACACGATAAATGCACGGCGGTTCTCCGCTCGGTCTTTATCTGTCTTACCAAACAGAAGAGGTTGAGTCTCACCAAGATGTTTCACTTCCCAGTCATATTGCGTTGGGTCTAGTTGCCCTTTCAAATAATCTGCGACCGATTTAGCACGGCGCTGTGAAAGGCGCTCATTATATTCGAGAGAACCCTTGAAATCAGTATGGCCGACAATCGTGATGCGCCCTTTTAAGCCTCTGATCTCTTTAACAAAGGTATCTAAGTTGATCTTGTCGAGGTCGCGTAATTGGTATTTATCAAACGCAAAATGCTCTGCGATGGCGATGTGCACCTCACGCTCTGGCGCCAAACACTCGCTGATTAAAAACTTAGACACATCGATGCCTGCGAACTTGTCTCGGTTCTCCTGGCTCACATAGGTGTCGGTTGCACAGCCGGACAGCAGCAAAGTACTCATCACTGCGCTTATTAGGAAAATAATTGTTTTCATCTTACTCTTTACTGTCACTTTGAATTCTCAACTCTTAACTTTCAACCCACTTTGGGGCATGCTTAGATCTTACCGACTAAGTTAATAAACACGCCGGATGCGTCGTAGTCGTCATCATTGGTTAAGTCACTATCAAACGCAGAGAAGTTATAACCAATCCCCATTTTGAAGTTCTCGCCGATGTGCTTGTTCACCGAAACTAACGCACCGTGTTCTAGCTCATCGTTGAGTGTGTCTGTTTTCCAGTGGTATTCACCCGTCACATCCCACTCTTTCATCACACGGTAAGAAGCGCTTAATCCGTATAGGTCGATATCGCTTTTAACCAGCTCATTCGAACCAGATGCTCGTTCAAAAGCTTGCTGTTTGTCTTTATGGGCGTACTTAGTACCGATATCCCAGTGTTGGTCAATCGAATAGATCGCCTCAACTTCAATGATCTGACTGGTTTCGTCTTGATAATCCACATCGCGATCCAGTTGGTCGAAATCTGCAATATAGGTGTAGCGGCTCAGTAAATTGAGTCGATCGTTGTAGATCGGACGATACGCGAGGCCGCCAGTGGCTTCGGTAAATTGCGCCATGGTTTCGCCCGTAGTCTCGCTTTCGGTAATGGAGTAGTTGTACTTGCCGAACAATGTGTACTCTTCCGTTAAGTGATGCGTGTAACGGTTGGTCGTCACGATTTGTTGCAGCTCTCGCTGAGCGATGTCAGGGTCGTCTTCACTCTTATCCACTCGATATTCAAATTTGTGGCTTAGGGTGATGTCATCTAGGTCAATTGAAGCATTGAAGCTGATGGACTCACGCTCTGTGGTGATGCTCTGGTCATCTTCAATTTCCCCAAGCTGATAACCGATCCCCATCTCGACATCTTCCGTCACATCGTAGCCAAAGCCGTACGAGTCGATACGGCCATGACCATCATTTTCATCAACAAACTGGTTCTCTTGGTAAAAATCGACACTGCTGGTGAGGTCTGCACGCTGACCAACAATCACGTTGTTTTGGCCTTCGTAGTTATCATCTACATAAGTTACGTAGGTTGAGTGGTCATCGGATACATCGTAAGTCACAGTCGCTTCTGCTATTTGGCCTCGGTCGCCATCGGTGTATTCGCCACCAAGAGACAAGTCTTCCAACACTTGGAATTCAGCACCAATCGACGCGCTGTCGTTTTCATCATAGTCATCCGACTGGTCGACGGTCTTTTGCCCTTTGACGTAAACGCTGTTCTCACTGTCCCACATGTATTCCAAACGCACACCCGCTAAGGTGGCATCACTGTGCTCGTCGTTTTGGTTAAGCTCTTCAGTTTGTTGCCCTGCCGCCGAAACCTTAATGTGCTCGGTGATTTTAACTTGAGTCTCAATCTCAATCGTTTCAGTATCTGTTTCTAGATTACCATCGACATCGCGCTCTTCATTGGTCGAGAAACGAGATAGCACCGCCAAGCGATCAGTTGCTTGTAAACGAAGTTCAGCACCGTATGCCTCTTGCTCTAAATCATCGCTGCTGCTCGCGTAGCTGTATCCCGCGTCTTTGTCTCGATACCAAAGTTTCAGGTCATTACCAACGGCACCAAAGATGTTTGGAGCAAGATCATAAAGGCTGGTGACAGCTGTGATTTGGACACTATCACCCTCGCGGTCTTCCAACGTGTCGCCAATGGGCGTAAAGGTTAAGCCGCCATCAACAGAGACAAAATTCGACTCAGTTTGAGTACCTTCACTGTGTGCAAACTCAGCCTTAATGTAGGTACCCTCAGTAGCTCGTAGCGTTAAGTCCGTGCCATAAGACTCGTAGTCTTGGTTGTCTTTCTCTTGGGTCGCGTACGTCACGCCAACGCCAATGTAATCGTTGATCCAGACTTTGGCACGACCACCATAAGACATTGCGTCTAACGAGTCAGAACCTTGTGGGACGTACTCATAGTCGACAACCAGAAAGTTTTCGTAGTCGTCTCCGTTTTCAATCACGCTGCCAAAGCTGTCGGATAGGATGTTGTCGAGT
This sequence comes from Vibrio sp. 10N.239.311.G01, assembly GCF_041465805.1. Lineage (NCBI taxonomy): Bacteria > Pseudomonadati > Pseudomonadota > Gammaproteobacteria > Vibrionales > Vibrionaceae > Vibrio > Vibrio sp. 10N.239.311.G01. Next base: position 198,237 of record NZ_JBFSRM010000004.1, on the reverse strand, counting down.
GGCTTGGTCAAAATAATTCGACCTTGGTACGGGTCAAAGTCATAGTCGACGCCCGGCTCAAGTGGGATTTCATTCTGCACTAGGCCAGATTCATCTTTTACTTTGACGTAAACTTTGTCACTTCCCGGTACCGCTTCACCATGACGAAGGAAGTACAGAGAGCCGCCTGTACCCAAGAACTCATCGTGTGCATACAACGAATCTGCTTCTGCGGTAAAACCGACCATGTTCAGACGATCTTCACCGTATTGTGTAGTATCGCGAGTGCGATAATCAGCTTTGAAACCATAGAGGCTACGGTTGTAATCGTTGTTCTCAGTGCCTGTTAAACCCGTGTTGTAGTTACCCCACAAGTATTGAGACTTATCGTATTCCACATTGAGGTAAACCTTGCCCTTGGTGTTGACCACTTTTTCGATGTTTGAGCTGTCACCATAGTTACCGTAATAAAGCTCATCGTCGTCTTCGAGGATATCGAACACATCCGAATCGCCTGAGGCGAACGGATGTTTGAACATGTCTTTGATTTCACTTTCTCGCGTATCAAAGTGAGTTGTTACACGAAGTTTGTCGCCAAATTTACCCTGACCAAAGTACGCTAAACGACCTTGGTTATAGATGTCATTTTGATACTGGTCATCGACACTTAATGCATCGCTATTACCAGACACATTATTCTTACCAACATAAAGATCAGCCAAACCGGTTTGTGCGTAGTACGTATCTGGAATACGAACGTACAACTTGTAACGACGTTCATCACCGTTATCAAACACAACCTTGGTAGGGAAAATGTAGGAGTCTGTTGGTAAGTACTGCTCTGCATATAAGTTACCATCTTCGACATCAAATTCATCTTCACCGATGATGACTTTATCTACGCCTTTCAAGCCAGTGCCGATGAACTTCGCTAAACCCGCATTGGTCGGGATGTTGTGACGCATCAGCTTTGCCTGTCCGTAACTTTTACCTTTGCTCTCTTCATCGTCGTTATCGTTTCGGTCGATATCGACTTCAGAGTCCGGCTTAACTAAGTCAGTCACACCAACGGTGGTCACATCCATGTTGCCATCTTTGTCCCACGCTTTTAGGCGGAACATCAGCTGCTCACCGACCTCAAACTGATAATCAACATCAGTTTGACCATCCCAATTGATGTCAGAGTCGTTCGCCAGTTTATCGCCTTCAAGCACAGCGATTGGCTCAGACAGACCAAAGTCACCCACTCGGTACACTTCCAACTGGTACTTTTTGATGTAGTAACCGTAGTTGGTGGTAATGGTGAAACCGACGCTGTCACGCAGTGTGCCTTGTTCGACTTCTAATTCATCGCTGACACTGACATCTAATACTGGGTCAAAGCGAGTGATGTCACGGCTTGCCCAAATAGCGCCTTGCTCTAAGTAAATACGCGAGCTGTCTTGGTCTTGGTTCGGCTTAGTGATTTCAATGCCAGTCGTCTCAGAACCGAGTTTTTCAAGCTTACCTGTGTCTTTCGCTACCGCCATCACAGGAATGGCCGTTAACACACACGTCGCTAAACGAGACTTACTAAATACTTTCATACAATTTCCAGATACGGTTCCAATGGCTTACTTCTGTTCACTTTGTTGGTCTTTACGATGAACGCTAAAGTTGAACTTGGTGAGCTTGTTCGGGGTAATTCGCAACACTTTCGGGTTTTCGCTTACTACTTCCATGGAGGTGGAGAGCGAATCAGTGTCCAACTTCACTAGGAAGTTCTTACCTTTCTTATTGAGTACCCATTGGTCGGGCACGTGGTAACGACCGTACTGGTCTGTGTAAATAACGATTCCCTCAACCGTCATCAACTTAACGCCCGGAATACCATCTTCGTAGATACCTTTGTTCTCGATAACGATTTCCCACAGGTAATGCTCGCCATCGCGATATAGGTTTCTGGTTACATTGAGGTTTTCCGCACTCAGTCCCTTTTTCTTGTCCGATTCATGCTTAAACTGAATCTGACCTTGTGCGTCGAACTCGATGCGAGAGCCCGCATCGGTCGTGACGTAGAAATCAAAGCTCTGCTGTGTGCGAGTTTTAAATTGAATAACCACTTTGCTGGTTTCTGGCAGCGTTCGGTTCACTGAATGTCCCCAAAGATCACCAAGATCCAAGCCTTGCTCAAGTGCAGTGGTTATCGCACCATCTTGAATAGCAACGTCTTGACCATCACGAATGATGTGCGTCGAATCAGCGATGTAGCCTTGCGTTGCTAAGTTCGCAGTTAGCTCAACATCAAACGCGGTTGCATCGGCTTGGAATCCATCTTTGTTGTGATCTTCAAAAACTTTACCGATGATCGATGAGGTATCGAACACCTTGTCCGGCTCTACGGTTACTTTGGCGGTGTCTTCATTAGAAACAGCCGTGCCATCAACCTTTGCTACTGCGGTGTTGATGTAATCACCAAACGTTGCTCCTACCGAGACACGCAATAAGTAACGAATACGCAGCTTCTCGCCCGGATCAAAGTTCAACGATGTGAACATTAACTTGCCCGTGTCTGATGGCTCTTGAGAGATAACCTGATCGTCTTCTGTACCAAACTCACCATCAATGCCGCTTAGCACAACTTCTGATGTATCCACGATGTATTTCAGACCACCTGGGTAACGGTCTTCCACAGTCACGTTCTTAAAGTAAGATTCATTGTTGTTCTCAACGATGATCTCATACTCAACCGCATCACCCACTTGCGCGGTATCTTGCAGCGCAGACTTGGTTAGCTCCAACTCCCCAGAGTTATCTGGAATCTTCTTGATGTGAGTAGTTACGCTGTCGCTGGTTTCAGTACCGTCAGATTCAGTCGCCGTAAAGGTATTGGTAATGTCGTCATCCAAGCCCTTACCTAGCGTACCCACGACCTCAAACGCGTAAGCATTTCGTTTGTTGGATTTCAGGTTAACGGTAGTGTCTAAGTCTTTATTCGACGGGAAAGAATGACGCTGAATAACCGCGCCCGAGTCGTCGACTTCCACACCTTCAATTGTCCAATCGATAAAGACTTTATTACCTGTGCTGTTTTGTAGTCCACTGATCTCATCGGTTAGACGAACATTAGCCGCGTTACCTTGACCGTTGTTGGTCACGGCTAAGTAATAAGTGACACTGTCGTCATCTTCGGTGTATTCAGGCTTATCAGAACGTTTTTCAACAACCAAATCAGCACCCACTGGCGGCAAATCCAAAGCAGATACTTGATCTGCCAATGCCTGCATCGAGGTTTCAGAGGCCAACATGCCTTTAGAACGAGCGCGCATCGCCGGGCTACCAGTTAAGTCGAGGTAGTATCCAAGCACATCGATATTAGTCAGCATGTCTTCGTTGACCGTCAATGTGAACGTGTAATCAATCTTGCCGCCCGGCGATATGTCGACCAAGGTGAACAGGTCTTTGTCGTCATCAAAGGTGCCAGGTTGAGTTTCAGCCCCTTCTGATGTTGCCGTTAGTGTCCATTCATCAAACGCATTACTAAAATTACCATCAATATGATCACCCATGGATTCAGAGAACTGGGTGTAAAGCGCGACATCTTTGGCTATACCTCGGCCTATGTTTTGCACCACTAAGTGATACTCAACCTGCTCTCCCGGCACGTAATACGGGGCATCGGTAAACAGCTCAGCTTGAACCACAGCCGCAACTGTTTGAACTGGAGGACTGATAACATCGCCGCCATCTACTTGCGCAGTATTAATGATGTGTCCGGTCGCGGTATCGACTACGGTGCCTTTTGAGCGGAACACAACTGTGCCGTGCGGTGCAATATCCACACTGTACTCAATCGGGCTAATTTGCTCCGTCGTCGTTCCTACCGTGGTTGACTCAACAACCAAAGAAGTGGTTCCAGCAACAAAAGCAGGCCCAGTGGTACCATCGTAATAGCCCACCTCTATTGTGCTCATGTCATCGACAACACTTAAATCGCTGATGTAGTTGTTAGAGGTGTTTTCAATGGTAATCAAGAATTCCAGCTCACCACCCGGCTCATACTCGGTTTGTACGTTAGTTTTCGTCGCAACAAACTCAGAGTCTTTCGGTGTCATGACTACCGTTGAGTCTTGTGGTGTTCCGTTATAAGTGATGGTTGCCGTGTTACTGATATCGCCAATCGCCGTCGTACGAATCAACGCCTTAACATGGAATGTCACGGTACTTTGTGGCGCCACATCCATACTCACATCGATATCTTCACTCAAGTCGAACGTCTTGGGAGTGACAACAGAGCGATCATCCGAGGCGTCAAAGCTCACTTCCCATAGTAGGAATGCCGACTCTTGTTTATCCGCGGTCGTGTCGACTTGAATGTCACTGATGATGTCTTGAAGTTGAACACCAGATGCAAACGCATCAGAGCTGTTGGTTACGGTGATGTCGTAGTTAATCAGCTTGGTTACTTCATACGATGGCGTATCAACTGTCTTCTTTACCGAAACCGTCGCCAACACTGGTGTACTGGTAGCACTGTCATCAAATGTTGTGCCGTTAAAGGTCGCTGATGCGATGTTAGTAATATCGCCTGTCGCCAACGGATTAGTCGTCACTTGAATCGTGAAAACAATGCTGTCTTGAGGCGCAATATCGAGAGTCTCATTAAGGTCTTCACCACGGGTTGCATCCGGTACTGGGGTTTCACCGGTTGTCGATACCGCCGATATTTGGATTGAAGCAGGGTCAAAAGCTTGTTCAGTCGTACCACCTGCAATCGTGGTTTCAACCGACTTCAGCGCATCTTCAATAGCAACATCTTCAGCCCAACCTAAGCCATTATTCTTAACGGTCACGGTGTACTGAAGTGTTTCTCCCGGAAGGTACTCTGCTTTATCGACATCTTTAGTGATCTCAACTTGCGCATCTTCTGGAATGTAGGTCGCGTCTGCAGAGTGCTCACCGTCGTCGCTATCAACTTTAACGACGTTAGTGATCTCGCCTTTGGCCTTATCATTAACAGTGTTGGTCACGACAAATGAATAACTGTCACCCGGGTGAATGCTGTAAGTCGCACTATAACCCTGTGCGTTATTAACCACATCTTTGCGAGCGTTCAGGGCTGGATCGCCACTGCCATCAAGCTGTTCGTCGCTAATGATCCAATTACCTGTCAACGCTTGCTCTTGATCTGGGCTGTTAGCCACCTCTGTCATGATGGTGTCGATACGATCGGTTAGAACTTGATCGACAAGGTAACCTTCACCTGTGTTAGCCACGGTGATCTTGTATGAGATAGGTTGACCCGGTTGATACTTAGCATCAGGTTCTGCAATTGGCGTCGTTTCTTTGGTTAGAACCAATTGACCCGACTTCGGAGTGATAAAGCCTTCTCGTAAGCGAGCGATCTTCGAATCGTCCAAACCATGTCGCAGATAAGCCGTATTGGTGAAGCGCCCAATCGCGTCATCTCGTACCTTGCCTTGGACGTGAATACGGACAACTGTGTACTTATCGCCGCCACCCGTACCGGCATCGTCACGCCCTGCCATCTTGATCGATTCGACAGGTAAATCGATGTCTGGACTGTTTTGAGCAACTAGCTTATCTAGCTCTGAAAAATCATTAGCGTCAGGGTCTGACGGCGCCGAGTTATAAAGCACATCGTAATCGACGCTCCACTCCGTGAGTGCGGTTTGCATCGAACCATCGACAGTTTCGACTTCGAAGCCACTGATGATGTCGCGGATTGAAAACAGGCCAGAATCCACATCATCGTTGGTAATATCGATGTAGTAATTCACCGTTCCACCAGGTACGTACGTAGGTGTATCTGTCCACTTATCAACTAGAATGTTCGAGCGGCCAGGGTTGAGGACAATATCGTTGGTGTTATCGCCATTCACTTGTGCTGTATTGGTGATGGTACCTGTCGCTGACGTAGAAACTCTGCCTTTCACGTCAAATACAATGTGCTCACCTGGGCGAAGGTCGACAGTTGCATTCAATGGTACACTGCCGTTGTAGTTACCTCGTACGTCATAAGAACCAACAGGTTCCACAGCAATCGCGGTGGTCCATTCAGAGAACGCATCATCACCATCTTCGGTTTTGATGGTATGAATAGCATCGATAACACTCACGTCATTCGCGATGCTATCACCCGTATTCTCTAGCGTAACTTGATACTCAACATCCCCGCGAGGTGCGTAGGTACAGCTACTGCCATCGTTTGAAGGAACTGAACAACCAGCCGATTCACCATCGGTGTAAACCAAGGTTTTGAAATAGTCGAGCTCAGCTTCTTGAGGTGGGATAGTTTCTGACGTCGCAGACTCATTTTCTGCCGTCACTCGGTTGGCTTCGATAGTTCCCAAAGCGTCATCACGGATAACACCCGTTAAGTTAAACGTCAGTATTTCACCTGCGGCAATATCGGTTTCAATATTCAGGTTATTGTTTGGGTTATAGCTAGGAACATAGGTATCGACGTTGGCATCAATACCATTACTGATTTCGTGAATGATATCGCCCGAAACAAAGGCAGACTCCATTGTTCCGCCAATAACCTCAACTTGGATATCCTTTACCGTGTCTTTGATTTGAATATCATTCGCCCAACCGTTTTCAGTGTTAGTGACCACAAATTCATACTCAACTTCGTCACCCGGCAGATAGGTATCCCCATCATTGAACGGGTTGCCGTTAATCGACACCACGCGTTTTTCAACACTGATATTATTTCCTAGTGGCATTAGAGTCGCAGTACGAACCTTACCGTCATAATTCGCTTTGTTTTGAATATCGCCCAACGCATCCTCACGAATCTCAGCATGGATGGTGAACGTTAGGCTTTCTTGAGGCGCGATAACAATGTCGTTATCAATATTGACGTTATTACCAGAAACGAAGTCAACCGCGTCTGTAATCGAACCTACCGCTGCCGTTTTTTCTAGCTGCACTTCCCAACCAGATAAAAATGGCTGGCCGACAGGGTCAGTGCCAGACGTCGAGGCATCTTCTGCAATGCGAGTCTGAATTGCAGAAATAGTATCTTCAAGGCGAGAACCATACTCAATACCATTACCCGTGTTCTTAATTTGAACTCGGTAGTAAACCTCACTTTCACCAGCGACTTGAGAATACTCAGTCTTTGCCGAGGAGAGGCCTGCGTCATAAAATGCTTTCTTAGAGAACGAAATTTCAGGCTCAGCCATCTTTGCAGGTGGAGATACGGCAATTAGTTCATTTCCGTCATCTTCATCGATGTACGCTCGGTTAGTGAAAGAACCTACTGCTTTCGGACTGATTTTGGCCTTGATGACGTAACGCACAAACGATGACAATACTACACCGCCAAAGTTGTCTGCCGATATATCAAAGTGCGTATCAATCGGTTGATTGTCTTTAATCGAGTTATCTACATCAGGATCTGAAATCCCCGATCCATCAGCGAAAGTTTCAATCGTCCAACTATCAAACGCCGAACCGCGAGTTCCATCGTAGTATTGAGTCGTTATTTGGTCGATGTCATCACGTAAACTGATGTCATCAACGTGCGCCGATGCGATGTTCTCGATTAGGATTTCATACTCGATGTAGCCGCCAGGCATGTAATTGGTAGCACCAACCAACTCATTACCATCCGTGTCGTAGTAAGCCAGAATGTTTTTTTCGTAATCAATTTGGCGACCAGTTTGCGAAATATTATGAGATATCGTGTCGCCATCGACGGTTAGAACGTTAACAACATCGCCATTGGCTTTGTCATTTATGGTCGCGACAACTTGGTACTCAAGCTTAGCGCCCATCGGAATATCGGCTTCAACATTTAGGTTACTGTTGGTTGATGTGTAAACATTGCCAGCACCTGCGCCCGCATCCACATACTCAGAATCAGTTCCAGTTGCGATCGATGTGATGGTCCAATCTGAATACGCTGGTCCTGTATTACCATCCACTAAGCTGACCGTAATATCTTCGAGGTTATCGACGATTGGAATATCGTGAGCGTTACCTTTGCCGTCATTCTCAATCACTAAGTGATAGGTCACGGTTTGAGCGGGCTCGTACACCGCTTCATCAGTCGTTTTATCAAAATCTAAATGGTAGCCATCGGGAATCACGACGGTATCTCGATAATGAATATCACCGACCGCATCCGGTCTTACGGTACCTGTTACTGTGTAAGTCACGTCTTCGCCAGCATCGATATCAATCGAGGTTACGATGTCAGTGTCGTTCGCAACATCACCGTCTTTGGTACCATCTGTTGTACCCGCGTTCGCAGGATCGCTCTTAGCAACCGCCACCGTAAACTTGTTTGAACCTACCGAATCATCGAAAAATGGATTACCTGAATTGCCATCTTGTAGCTCCACTGATATGTCATTAATCAGTTCGTTAACGTCTACGTTGTTTCGATAACCATGTACATCTTGAGAGTTGTACCTAATGGTATAAGTCAACTCATCTCCCGGAGAGTAGCGGTTAATGTTAGTAGTGCGAACAACGCCGCCGTTATTATGTACCTGATGGTTTTCAGCCACGGCACGTTTGGCATACTCACAATCGTCAGTACAACCGGCATTATCATCATGAATCAGCACGGCTTCGTTGCGGATTATGCCGCCGTCTCTGTCCGCTACACCGTTAGATACCGCATTGTCTTTGACATGCGCCTTAATACGCACCGTGACAAAGTCTTTGGCCGGAATTGAAACTGGGAACTCCACATCTTCAGTCGTTTGAGGGCCGAAACCAGAGCCAGTATCAACAGACCAATAGTCAAACGGGTTTTGATTAAGAACATCTTCTACTTCACCATCTTTATCATTCGCTAGCGTAGTAGTGATCTCACTCAGGCGATCCATGAAGATAAGATCGGTCTCATCAGTGTCGCTGTTATTGCCAATAACGATGGTGTAGGTGAGATCTTCACCCGGCGTGTAGCGGACAACATCGGTCGTTTTGGCTAATGAAACATTGATGTCATAGGTACTGTGTGAGTTATCTATTTGAGCGGAAGAGCTGTGGTCACGGTCTGTAATAGGATCGTAAACATCAACACGGTTCGATACTTGTTCTTCTTCATAGTCAGACTTAACAATGCCGCTCACCTCATAGTGAACCCACCCTCCGGGAGTGATATCAACGTCGGTATCGATGTCAGTGTCGTTAGCAATGTCACCGTAACGAGAACCCGGTTTATCTGTGTTGGTCGAACCTACAATTGTCCAACTATTAAAGAAGTTAAGCGCTGAAATACTATCTTGTACCGTTGCGTCATTTGCATAGCCAACACCGCGGTTATAGATATAAATATCGAACGTAGCGCGCTCACCTACAACAAAGTCGGTATTTTGAGCGGTCTTAGCGACTACAAGATTCGGCTCGCTAGGATAGGTACGTACCGTATCCGATAGATTAGTATCTGGTCCCGTCACTGTTGCGGTATTGGTGAATGCTCCCCAAAGAATCTCACTGTCGACACTGCGATCGAGTGTCCCAACAATGGTATAAGTAATCGTCGCACCTGGCGGGAGCTGAGCGGTGGCATCCAGATCATTGTTATCCGAGAACGATCCAGGGTCAGTCACGGCTTTCACCCACGGGGAGTCTGCCTCTCTTTCTGCACTGATCGTCCACGAAGAGAACACGGGCTTGGTTTCACCCGGCTCGTGAAGTAACTCTGCTTCTATGGTACTAATTTCATCTTTAACATTGATGTTAGAGGCGAAACCGTTCCCTGCTGGGTTGGTAATGCTGATCGTATAAGTGACAGTATTGGTGGTGTCGGTATACGCGTTTTGTTCGTCATGACCATCAACACGCTTATCCAATACTAAGTAGTAATCTCGTGGGTATGAGCCTCTATCGGAATAAAGTACGCTGTCAACCGTCACTTCATTACGGATTTCATCATCGGCAATGGGGTTTACGATCGCGGCAATGCTATAAACGATCTTATCGTGTGGAGCTAGCTTTGCCTTCACATCTAAGATCTTTTGATTCTTCTGATTACCTTCTATGTCATCAGTAAAGCCGGGATCACTGTTTGTCGAAATTGAGCCGTCAGAGGCATAAGATTTCGCAGTAATAATCCAGCTCAAATACGCTTTAGTCGGTGTATCATTAATAGACTGAGTCATGACAGAGACTAAATCATCATAAACCGGTATATCAATCGCATAGCCGTCACCGTTATTCTCTACCGTGATGTCGTAGTTCAGGGTACCGCCAGCTGAGTAGTAACGAGAATCCACTTCCTTTTGGACCTTTAATTTCGAGTTTGGCATTTGGACGCCAGAACCCGACTCGCCTAAGTTATCCCCTAAGCACAAGCCGGCATCGGTACCATCATCAACAATCTGCCCCACACTGGTGTCTGCCACTTTTGCGGTCAGCTTATAATGAACGAAGCCCTCAGGTGCGAGGTCGACTTTCAAATTGATGTCGTTTGTTGTCCAAGTATTGTAATTAAATGAACCATAATTCGATCCTTCACCACTTCTATCAGCGACTTCAAGCTTCCACTCGGAAAATGCTGAAGCATTAGAGCCATCCGCTTGCTCTGTCACGATACAAGCAAATTTATCGACAACTTCGATATCGTTGGCGAAGAACTCTGTGTCCTTGTTAGAAATAACAATGTCATAGACCACTTCGTTATCACCGACTATCCCCGGAACATAAGTCGTATCTGTGGTGTTCTTATTACGTGTAATTTGACTTGATGACGTCGTCAGAACGTCTTTCGAATCGAGAATATTGGCCAAAGCATCGCCAGAATCTGCGTGGCCATCAGCATCAACCACTCGGGCTGCAACTTGGGGAATTTGACCAATAGACACAGGGCTAACGTCCACCACAACGGAATAAACAATCTGCTCACCGGGATAGATAGACACTTTGTCTTCTAGTGACTTGTTGGACTCCTTTCCAGATGCATTGAGTTCAGAAAGGCTATTAGAACCGATCGAGGTCACTTCATTGGTCCAAAAATCGTAAGGGTTACCAACCGTGTCAGTTGCGTTCTTTTCGTTGCTGACATCGTTGCCTAGATCGGTTTCAAGATCCTCAAGAAACTGCTGAACCGAATAATGGTACGCGATACCAGTGTTTGCTTGGTTAGCAACCGTGACCGTATAGGAAAACTCATCGTCGACTAGGTAGTTATCCGATTGGTTCAAGGTATGTGTCAGGGTGATACTAGGCTCAGTGGGTGGAGTGATAACCTCATCAACTGTGACCAAGTCATCGCGTGTTTCAGCGGTTATACCGTCATTAACAATGTCGCCGACTAAATTGTCGGCAACGGTCGCTTGAATTTCGTAAGTCACTGACCCACCTATATCAATCGACGCAGCACTTACTGATAAGTCCCCTGATTCGGCGAAGGTGCCTGGATCGCTTTTGCTGCCTTCAACCTTGCTTACTGAGTTAACGTTGTCAGTAAAGGCTTGTTGCAAAGCCCCTTCAATATTGAGTGCCTTTATGTCTGAAATGACATCTTGAACGTCGATCGTCTGAATAAACGTATCGCCAGTGTTCGAAACCTTAATCTTGTAGGTGAGTTTGTTATTGAGTTGATAGTTCGTCTTATCGACTGAAACAACAACATCATGTTGGTACACACCACGCTGAATGGATTCTGTATTTGATTCAACAGCATCCAATAGTCCAGTGCTCGCACTTGCGAAGTTATCAATCGTACCGGCTGCGTCAGCAGAAACGGTGGCGACCATGGTGTAGGTCACTGACCCACCAGCCGCAATACGCACACCTGATGCATCTAAGTTTCCGAAGCGACTGTAATCACCTGGAGATGACAGGAAGGAGGATTGCGCTTGAGTCGAGACTTGCGAGAACGCGCTGACATTATTCCCTTGGTCATCTGTCGTTAAGATATTTAACAGCTCATCCTTAACGTCCAACTCAGCAATAGCTTTATCCGACTCATTCGTTAAAACAAGCGTATAAGCCACCTCTTGGTCGTTGTCGTAAGACGCGCTGTCAACAGACAGATCCATAACAAGACCCGTTGTGTCCGCATAGGAGGCAAATGGAATCAATAAAATAGATAAGAAAAAGGCAAGGTTGTATCTGAACATTAACGCGCACTTCACAGTAGATTGACAAGTGTCTAGGCAAAAAGCCATAGATTTGACGTCACTAATTTGGCACTTAGCCTATTAGGGACATGCGCAACATACAGTTCAAATAATCCGAACAATTAACATCTGTAAAAAACAAATTACTGAAGATGTTAAATAGAGAATCTGATGTCTAAATTAGAATCAAGACATTGAGTTAATTATCAGAAGGTTAATGTTTTAATGAGTGAGTTTTCACAGTTGTTACGTAACTTCAGAAAGGAACTTCAATTTACACAAACAGAGTTTGCAACCTACTTAAATCAGCTGGACGACGAGTTTAATGCGGTTGACGTCGTAACGATAAATCGTTGGGAAAACAGTAAGGTAAAGCCTAGTACATACAAAGCACTCAAGATCTTACAGTACCTTGGCGGAGATTTGTTTGAGACAATAAAGAGCTTTAAATCCGAACAAAAAGACACACTAATCGAACTGTTTTTAAACGAATCCTATGGCTCATTTCAAAGTAGAATTTCAGCTCTATCAGGCCTGAATCAACAACAAGGCAAACGCAACTTTAAGTCACGGCCTTTAATGTCAGAGCCGTGTGACACTGGCGTTATCGACAGAATCAAACTACTTTCTAAATTCACAAAAGTCGATATTTCGCCATTGGACCAAATTGATTTATATCTCTACTACTGTGAGAAAAAAGCACATGGTCACAAACTGATCAATGTAGATGGTGACATTGTGAGTCACAACGTAGGCTTTTTCTTTGAAGACCATCAATTTGAAACATTAAAAACTCAAGAGCTAGATCTAAGAATGGCCTGCTCTTTAAATTCAAGCAAAAGCATAAATTATTTTAATATAAGCTCACACTCAGAGACAAAAGATCATGTTATTGAGCATATAGTTTCAGATATACAGTTACTTTCTCAGAACAAAAACATTAAAAAATATTCTGTTTTAGTAAAAGACCCCAATATGATGAGACTCTTGAAGAGTGTGGGGTTTGAAGTATTTAAGTTTTCAGAACCTTCTGCTAAAAAATGTAATATTACATTCAAAAATAAATATTATAGCTACTGTATATTAACGATTGATAAAATAGACTATCTGACTAATCGGAACGTAATGTCACTAATCAAAAATGAATATTCTACCATGATGAAATTTCCGCAATTACTGCGCGAAGCGCGCAAAAAATTGAAGTTAACGCAAAAGGATTTTGCGGCATACATTAATCACTTAGATGATGAATTCAGCTCTGTAGATGTCGTAACGATAAATCGATGGGAAAATAGCAAAGTAAAACCAAGTAATTACAAAGCCCTAAAGCTATTGGACTGCCTTGGTCTGGACTTGTATACAACGTTGAAATCCTTTGATTCAGAAGATAACGAAGACAGTGCATTACTTGAAGACTTCCTTCGTGAGAGGTTCTTTTCGTTTCAAAGCCGAATATCGTCTATCTCTAAAGGGGAAATAGAAGAAGGCTGCGACTGTCAGATCATGCCACTAATGACAGATCAGAATGACAAAGCAGTAATAGATAGAATAAAGCTGATTTCACAATATACAAAGATGGATCCTTCAGCCCTTGATACCATAGATCTGTTTCTCTATTGCAGTGAAAAAAAGGCGCATGGCAGAAAAATGGTCGATGTTAATGGCGATATTGTTAGTCATAGCCTAGGTTTTTTCTTCAACGAAGAGGTGTTCGAGCAATACCAAAATAAGCATCTACATATTAAGCAAGCTTGCTCTTTAGAGTCTAATCATAACTTAAATTACATTGTGGTTAGCGGTCACTCTGAGAAGCGCGAACAATCTATTGCGAACCTGATTTCCGATATGAAGCTTCTTGCAAGAAACACTAAGATTAAAAAGTATTCCATGATCATAAAGAACCCAAGTGCATTGGAACTTATGAAGAACATCGGATTTGAAATATGGAAGTTTTCAGAACCAACAGAACAAAAGTCGAACATCACCTTCAAAAACAAAAACTACCGCTATTGCGTACTGACTATCGACAAGATCGAATTACTGAGTAATAAACATGTTATTTCTTTTATTAGTAAATATGGTTAAGCACCGGATTTTACCAACGATAGAAAGCTTATACTAAATTCTGCTTAAGCTTTTCTTCCAACGCTTGGATACACAGCTTGATGGCGATAGGCGTATTTGAAGCAAATGGGTTTAGCGCATAAACCGTGTTGGTGGGTAATTCAAAGCTTGGCAGCACGTCGACAACATCACCAAATAACTGAGGAATGCAGAAATCTGGAATCACACCGATACCAACACCTGATTTAATCAGTGCAAGGCAACTGTGGAACGAATTGGTGACGCAACTAGCTTGCTGTTGGTAGACAAAGTCCTGCTCAGTTTGAGAACTAAAATGATGAGTCACCTGCTTTCCCTGCCAAGAGTTTGCAATGTAAGGAATCGATTCAAGCTCACGTTCACGCATGCTTTCAACGCCACATAACACATCTTTAAACTCACCTAAACGCTTTTGCTTTAAGTTACTGTCACGAGAACTGCCCACTCGTACCGCGAGATCAATATCGTGCTCCATGAAGTCTAAATGCTGATCGTCGCTTATCAGTTCTGGCTTTAACTTCGGATATTGTTTCATCAGATCGGCAATAACAGGCGCTACCAATAAATCCATCAAGGCATTCGGAGCTGTGATACGAATCCGGCCTTGTGGCTCTTCTAGCTCGGCTTTTGCCATATCCCAAGCCGATTCAGCGATCACATTGATGTCTTTGCAACTCAAATAAAAGCGCTCACCCATGCTTGTCAAAGTTTGTCTTCGTGTTGTGCGTTTAAGGAGAGAGGCGCCTAACTCTTGTTCTAGAATTTTGAGATGTTGACTGACGACAGATTTAGACAACTCTAACTTTTCAGCCGCAGCCGAGACTGAACCCTGATCTACGATATGAGCGAAAATCGACATCTGCTTTAGCTTACTCATCTTATTGTTCTCTTTTTACAAACAGTATTTTCCATTATCTCTGTTTTTAAAATCAATTTCCAAGACTAAACTCAATTCAACTTATCGAAATACCAAATAAAAAAGACAGTGCTCGAAACAAGACTGTTATGGAGAAAGACAATGTTAGACCACCAAATTTTAGAAGCATGTAAGCAAGGCATTAACGCGTGGCAAAAGGCTTTCAACAACCAAGATGCGAAAGGTTGTGCCGATCAATATACTAAAAGCTGTGTAATGGAAGCGCGTCCATTTGGTACTTTTGAAGGTCATGAAGCGATTCAAGCATTTTGGCAAAACATCATCGACCAAGGTTTCAAAGACGTTGATTACACCGATGTAAAATGGGAAGAGCACCCAGACGGCGGTTACATTCTTACCGCGAGTTGGACAATGAACAAAGCGTTTGGCGTTGTACATCATGAACACTGGGCACTTGAAGCCGATGGCTGCGCTCGCTTAGTCAGCGACAACTTCGAAGTTCAAGGCGAACGCTAGAGCTGTAATTAACAGCTAGAAGCTCAAAAATAGAAACAGAAAACAAAAAGCCAGCAATCCAAATGGACTGCTGGCTTTATAATGTTCACTCTTGTCGCCCTTTCACTTGGTTTGAAGGTGATTGAGTGACTCTACACAATCACTCAACACGCTCATCATTTCAAATCAAAGTGTCTGGTAAGACAGAACAAATACAAGTCAAAGTTACAGTGCTGCTTTCTTCGCTTCTGTAATCCAACCATCGAACGTGCTTTGGTTCGCTTTGATCCAACCGTTTACGTGCGCTTCGATATCAGCAGAGCTGTTCTTACCTTTACTCATCATCATGTTCTGAGCGCTTACATCATTGATGTTAAGTTTGATGATTTCAAAAAGCTTCGCTGCTGATGGGTTGTTCTTAGCAAACTCTTTATTCGCAATAATGCGCATTGAGTTCATTTCGAAGCCGTAGTTTTTGCCGTTAGATAGCGTCGTATCCACGTTCGAACGCTCGCCAGGAAGTGCTGAGAAAGGAACTTCTAACCAAACTACATCTTCGTTAGGCACCAATACGCCACTTACCCAGTAAGGTGTCCACGTGTAGTAAAGGATTGATTCACCCTTTTGGTAACGAGAAATTGTATCTGCAATGATTGCAGCGTAGTTACCTTGGTTGTGAGTTACCGTATCGTCCAGTTTGAACGCTGAAAGTTGGTGTTCAATCACCATCTCACAACCCCAACCTGGGTTACAGCCTGTTAGGTCTGCTTTGCCATCACCGTCCGCATCAAACAGCTTCGCGATTTTTGGATCAGTTAATTGACCAATGTTGGTGATGTTGTACTTTTCAGCCGTTTTCTTATCAATTAGGTAACCTTGAGCAGCGCCGCTTACATATTGGCCTTCACGGTAGAATTTCTCATCACCACCTGCCATTGTGTATTTATCAGCATGAAGCGGGAACCAACCTACCGTTAGGAACGTTGCGTCACCCTTTGCAATCGAGGTGTAGCCTACGTTGTAGTCCACTTCTTGAGTTGATTTCACGTCATAACCCAGTTCTTCTAGAGCACGGTTAACGATCAATGTTTGGAATGTCTCTTCCGCTACAGACGATTGAACAGGCTGAACTGATACGCCATCACCCGGTAGGCTTGCTGCCCACACGTTAGTCGATACCGCTAATGTAGAAACGATGCTTACTGCGAGTTTACTCTTCCATGAATTATTCATTAGTGTTTTTCCTTAATTGAAGTTCTGATTTGTTACCGCGATTAAGTACATTCAGTACAAGGGAAACAGGTCCCATGCGATACCAGCGTAATTTTGTATTACCAGCGTTGACACCCAGTACTTGGGTGATGCGGTCTAATAAAATGGCTAAGATAACGATACCTAAGCCACCAACAGCGGCCAGTCCCATATCTAAACGGCCAATACCTCTCAGTACCATTTGACCTAAACCGCCTACCGCAATCATTGATGCGATAACCACCATAGATAGCGACAACATCAGTGTTTGGTTCACGCCCGCCATGATAGTTGGCAATGCAAGTGGCAGTTGAATTCGGTAAAGCATCTGCTTTTTGCTTGCACCGAATGAGTGACCCGCTTCGATCAATTCTTCCGGAACTTGCTGAATACCCAAGATGGTCAAACGAACAACAGGAGGAAGTGCGAATATGATGGTCACCACGACACCCGGAACGTTACCGATACCAAACAACATGACGATCGGTACTAAATAAACGAAGGCTGGTGTGGTTTGCATAGCATCCAAAATTGGGCGCACGAATTTAGCCGCCGTGTTACTTCGAGCGAGCCATATCCCCATGGGTAAGCCAATCAATAGGCAGAAGAATACGGATGTCATGACCAGTGACAATGTGGTCATTGCTTCAGACCAAGCGCCAATCAAGCCAATGAAAGTCAAAGATACGGCCGTTGCAACGCCAAGCTTCAAGTTTGAAAACTGCCATGCCACTAGAAACAAGATGATCAACATGAATGGTGCTGGCGTAGACACCAACGCCGTTTCAAATGAACTTAGGATAAAATCGATAGGCACACGGATTGCCTGGAATAATGGGCGTCCGTGCTCAACTAACCAATTCAGTCCAGACTCAACCAAAGTGTCAACAGGCAGCACAGCCTCTGCAAAAGGGTCAAGTGGATCAAAAGGTGTCGTTTCAACGGTTTCGCTGCTTAACCAATCCGCTGACGGTGAGGTATCAGCGGATTGACCCCAAGGATCACTTGCAGGTTGAGCTGCAGGAGCCGATTGAGACCATGGGTCATTATTTGTTTGTTCAGACGACATGATCTACCCCTTATCCAATGTTTGTAACAGTCGTGACTTAGTCACCACGCCAAAGTAATTACCTTGCTCATCCACAACAGGCACTGAGTAAGGCACACCACCAACTAGGCCAAGCACATCATTGATTGGTAAATCAGGGTTCAGCGTTAGTCCATCATCGAGCTGCGCGCTCACTAATGATTTGTTCTCTTTGTGAGCTTTGCGAAGAGAGTCAATAGAAACAATGCCGGAGTAAAGGCTGCTCTTCTCAACAACGATGCCGTATTCACGGTCGTTATCCATTAGGATTTGCAGAGCGGAAGCTGGGCCGTCGTGTTCTGACTTTTTAAATACCGCAGCCGGTTTCTTACGCGCAATGTCTTTCACAGTAAGTACGCTTGCGACATTTACACCACGGAAAAAGGCTTCGACATAGTCGTTCGCTGGGTTGTTAAGAATTTCGTCTGGTGTGCCCACTTGAACCACTTCGCCATTTTGCATAATCGCAATTCGGTCACCGATACGCATCGCTTCATCCAAATCATGCGAGATAAAAACAATGGTTCGTTTATCGTCATTTTGAAGGCGAATAAGCTCATCTTGCATTTCTGTACGAATCAAAGGATCGAGCGCCGAGAACGCTTCATCCATCAACAAGATATCTGGGTCACATGCTAGTGCACGAGCCAAACCAACACGCTGCTTCATACCACCAGATAGTTCATCTGGGTAAGATTCTGAATATGCGCCAAGGCCAACACGTTCAAGTGCTTCAAGTGCTGATTGCTTTCGTTGCTCAACTTCAACACCCGCAAGCTCTAGACCAAATGCGGCATTCTCGATGACCGTCATATGCGGCATCAAAGCGAAATTTTGGAAAACCATCGAGATGTTGTTGCGGCGAACTTCGCGGAGTTCATCTTCTGAGATGTGGGCAATGTCTTTGCCTCGAAGAAGCACATTGCCTTTGGTTGGTTCGATCAAGCGGTTAAGAAGGCGTACTAGGGTTGATTTGCCAGATCCTGACAGTCCCATTATGACGAAAATCTCGCCTTCTTGGATACTAAGAGAAACATCGTTAACGCCGATCGTTAGCCCTGTTTCTTCGAAAACTTTATCTTTATTTGCGCCTTCATTAATCATTGTAAAAGCACGGTCGGTGTCTTCACCAAACACCTTGTACAGTCCCTTAACTTCCAGTATGGGATCCATGTAATCTAATCCTTTCTCAGTTATTTAAACTTAAATTGGTTATTTAAACCCGAAAAACAATTAGCACTCTAAGTAATTGACACGTGTAAATCAAGGTTCTTCGCTCGGTAAAACAAGGCAACAGACTGAAACCAGACCAGCAACAACAAGACCAAAAAATAAGCAAAAACAAAGCAAGCCACTGATAATAAAAGGGATAAATTAGATAAGCGTACGGCCAATATTATGTATTACGTAGTCGTAGATTATTGAATATTAATTTTACATTAGAGTGATTAATAGGCTGAATGAACCAACAAAAGCCACAATTAGTTCGTGCACAAACAATTCGAATACGAACTATTTATTAAGCTTTCATGATGTTTCCGAGGCGAAAGTTCGCTCGATAAAAAATATAAGATCAACTCTCAATCTCTACCTAAAAACCAAAGGTCAACCGGCTAAAGTCAGCGAGTTGAAATCAACCTTTTCAACCAAGAATTTTAATACGTCACACCAACTGTGATACTTGCTGCAAACTGCCAATTGGTGATTATCTAAGCTGAACTTCAACTTGTAGAGTGCTCATTGCTGAGCCATTCTTTATAAAAGAAATAAGCATTTTCCCGTGACGAAATAGAGAAAAAGACAAGGAATTCGAATGATAAAAATGTTGGTGTGTGACTTTGACGGTACGCTTGATGGAGGCTCATCTCACGGTGTTAACCAGCTATTTGATTACCTCACAGAACAACCTGATATTCGCTTTATCATCGCGACAGGAAGAACATTACCTTCGATTCGAATGGGTTTAGAATCGGATAACTACCCGAAGCCACACAGTATTATTAGCGATGTGGGCACCAAAATTCATCATGTTCATTCCCAAAAACCAGACCATGTTTGGCATAACCAACTGGAAGCTTCTTGGAACAAATCAAGGGTAGAGACGGCTCTCGCCCCCCTTGATTTTATGGGTGATCGCATAGAAAACCATCAAGGCGATTACAAGATCACCTTTGAAGGAAAGCTTTCAGAGCCTCAACACGAACTGATTGAATCTAGTTTGGAGATCCACGGATTAGATGTTCACCTTACTTACTCTCATGATTGGTACTTAGATATCACACCAAAAGGCGTTAACAAGGCGACTGCGATTCACCACCTACTCGAACAACACGATTTGAGCGTTGCAGAAGTGTGCGTCGCAGGTGACTCAGCTAACGACACCTCAATGCTCACCATTGAAGGCGTAAACTCGATACTGGTTGCTAACCATTACCCAGAGGTTGCTCACCTATCGGATAGAGACAACGTATACACGAGTAGAGCAACCCATGCGGAAGGTGTTCTTGAAGGGCTCAGATATTGGCAACAGAAGTCGTCGAGTATCCGATAAACAGCAGTTCACCATGAACAACAGATTCTGATCAAACAGGCTTCTAGCCCTACTTCCAGCCTGGGAGCCAATTTTGATTATCAGTAAGCTCTCGCCAATTGATGTCTTCTTCTCGTTTGGTCATCACCGCTTCTATCAAACAACGAATAACCTCCCCTTCTTCAAACTCTACCTCTGTGACCATAAAGTGTTTTTCTTTCTTTACAGGGCTAACGGCCGTCCATTTACTGCGAAGTAGTTTCTTTGGATTGATTCGATTCATGAGTTTATTTCTCGCTTAGATGTCATTGATTATTATGGATTGTCTAGCCGACACTGAGTAATAGTCTTCGTCGCAAGAAAAGGATCAAAAAAAGCCAGCGATTAGGCTGGCTTCATTCAGTTAGCTATTACTTGTTAAAGATTAGCCGTTTTTAGGTGGATCAAATGCCGTGAGTTCTAATACTGGACCTGTGTATTTTTCAATCTTCACAAGCGCAGAGTTTGCAGCACAGCCATTCGCCAAACGAGAAGTCGGGATATCCAACGTAAGCACGTTACAGCCACCGTTTTTACATAGACCTGTGTCTTTATCTAAATCAGGCCAACCGCCTTCATGGATACATACAGAGCCTTGTTTGATGCCATCCGTCACTAATGCACCCACCAATACTTGTCCACGACCATTATGTGCACGAACCAAGTCACCCGTTTTAATGCCTCGAGCTTTCGCATCTTCAGGGTGAATTGAAATCGGCTCACGGTCTGCAATCGCATACTCTTCGCGGATCTTCGCGTAGTTGAACTGGCTATGCAGACGGTGCGCGGCGTGCGCTGTCATCAGTTGCAGTTCGCCATCTTTAGCGTTGCCTGTGTACTCTGTTGGTTCTAACCAAGTTGGGTGTGCAGGGCAATCATCTAGTTGGTAACCTTCAATGGTTCTTGAGAATATCTCGAACTTGCCACTTGGTGTACCTAGTGGGTTCATGATTGGGTTCTCACGAAAATCAGCGTAACGAACAAACTGTGCGTTCTTCTCGTTCCACTTCATCTCGATCAACTGATTATCTTCCCAGAACTTGCTGAAGTTAGGCATTACGATACGCTGACCACGACCACCTTGCTGTGCGGTTTTGTAAAAACCATACAGCCATTCCATCTCGGTCTTGCCTTCGGTGTACACATCACGACCACCCGGAGCAAGTAACTCAGACATGTCCGCAAATACATCGAAATCGTTACGAGCTTCACCTTGTGGCTCAACCACTTTCTTCATTGGCACTAAGTGTTGGTTACTGTAGTCACCCGTCATCGTCATATCATTACGTTCAAACGATGTAGTAATTGGCAGAACAATATCCGCGTGCTTAGCTGCTGCTGTCCAGTAAGGTTCTGAGATAACAATCAGCTCAGGCTTTTGCCAAGCTTTGATCAAGCGGTTGGTATCTTGGTGGTGAGTAAAGTTCGCACCGCCTGCCCACCAGATCATTTTGATCTCTGGGAACGTTAGGTTGTGACCATTGTGATGGTAGCTTGAACCCGGGTTTTCTAGCGCTTCAACAATACGCGCTACAGGGAATGCGTTCACAGATCCTGAAACAGCCCAATCGTTACCCGCCGAAGAACCACCGCCAAGTGACGCTGAAATCGCAGGAAGTACGCCTGCATCACGAGCAGGGTTACCACCGTTTGAGTAGTGGTAAGAAAGACCGAAACCACCACCAGGCAAGCCAACTTGACCTAGCATTGTCGCTAGCGTAACCAACATCCAGTGACGTTGTTCACCGTATTGTTGACGCTGCATACCCCAGCCAGACATCAGCATAGTACGGTTCTTACTGAAGATATCCGCAAGTAGCTCAAGCTGCTTCACTGGCACACCACAGATCTCAGACGCCCACTCAGCAGATTTTTCTACGCCGTCTTCCTTACCCATCAAGTAAGCTTCGAATACGTCGTAACCTGTTGTGTATTTACCCAAGAATTCTTTATCGTGCTTGCCCTGTTTCACTAACGTGTGTGCGATACCCATCATCATGGCTACGTCAGTCATTGGGTGAGGAGCAATCCACTCTGCGTTGTCACCAAAAAACTCGATAGTCTCAGAGCGCATTGGGTCAATCGCAATCACTGTCTTGCCCGACTTCTTCAACTGGTGGAAGAACTCAAGACCTGCACAGTCGGTTGAGCTCCAAGCGATCTTCAAGGTGTTAATTGGGTTTAGGCCCCAAAGTACCACCACATCACTGTGCTCAAGGATAACTGGGTAAGTCGTCTGCTGTTCATACACCTCAATCGAACCCACAACGTGCGGCATGATAACTTGCGCAGCACCTGTTGAGTAATCACCTAAGTGACCAGAGTAACCACCAGCCATGCTCATATAACGTTGTAGAAGCGTTTGCGCTTTGTGCAGAACACCACTTGAACGCCAGCCATAAGAGCCTGCGAATACAGATTCCGCACCGTGCTCTTGACGAATACGTGAGTGTTGTTGGTGAATCAATTTGTACACTTCATCCCAAGAGATACGAACAAATTCATCACTACCACGTACACCTTCAGGTGCAGATGGGTTAGCCAAGTAGCCTTTACGAACCATAGGGTACTTAACACGCGCTTTGGTGTGTACTTGATCAGGGCCTGTGGTCTGCAGGCTATTTGGAACCGTTTGTGCCAGTGCATTCGTCGTCGACACTAACTTGCCATCTTTCACTTCACACAGCATTGGTCCCATACGACCTGATGTTAGAACACCAGAACCACGTTTGTCCGAAGCAATTGCGCTCATCGGCGTCAAAGATGTGAATGCCAACGCACCAGCTGTAATACCTGTGCCTTTCATAAATCCACGACGTGTCATATTAGTCATAATTTTATCCTTCTAATTCTCTTTAGTGACCAACAACGTCTTTCGCGTGGTTTTGGAAGTACTTAGTCAGCAGCTCAAGGTTTTGCTCAGAAATGTCTGTACGGTCGCCCATACTTTTCGCAACAGGTCCCCAAGCATTCACAGTGAAGTGGTTTGAAGGAATTTTCGCGTGACACGTTGCACAGTAAACGTTGTCCAACTCTTCTGCGTAAGACCAGATTGGGTCTAGTTTATCGACAACTGGAGAAGTGATATCACCCGTTAGCGCAACTGAACGCCACTCGTTACCGTAAGCATCGGCTTTATAGTCACCAGTAGTCAGTGCTTCTTGACCTTTGTCTGTCAATGTCGCAACGATTGCACGTTGGCCTTCACCGAAGTAAAGCACTTGCTCTGCACCTTTCATTTGGAATGCATTCAAAGTCACAGTACGGTTGTCGCCTTCAGCCTTAACCACTTGCAGTTCTGCTGTTGGGTTTACACTGCCGAAGTCACCCATTGCGATATCGGTTACTGGGTAAACCACTTTCGCATCTGCTGGCGTGTTTTTCGTAAATGCGATCAGGGTATCGAACGCTTTGCTATCTAGCTGAGCTTCAGGAGCAAAATGTGCAACGCCTTTGTGACAATCGATACACGTTTGGTTATTTTCACGACCATAAGCATGCATTTTTGCTGCATCACGAGATTGCTCGAACTCTTCCATTGCATCGAATTCGTGACAAGAGCGACAAGTCGCTGAGTCATTCTCGCGGAATTGAGCCCAAACTGTCTCAGCCATCTCTTCACGGTGTGCTTCATATTTCTCAGGCGTGTCTATCTTACCTGAAATAAATTCGTGGTAGATGTCTTTGGACGCTCTTACTTTGGTGATCACGTAGTCAATCGGATCAGTTGGAATGTGGCAATCGGCACATTCAGCTCGAATGCCTTTTGCGTTACTGAAGTGTACAGAACCTTGGTATTCTTTGTGGGGTGCTTCCATTGTGTGGCAAGAAACACAAAACTCAGTGCTCGATGTATAGTGCATAACGGCTGCAGTTCCCCCTAAGGTTAACCAGCCAATACCTATACCAACCGCCGCTATTAGTGCGATATAACGTTTTTTTATTGTCATAATTCTTAATCATCTTCAACAATTGGTTACAATTAAGATCAGAATAGTACTTTAGGGGTAGATCAGTTTGATTTGGATCATAAATCGCATTCTGAGGAACAAAGATTGAACCTTTATGAGAACCCAAGGGCACTTCACGAAATTATTCCCCACCAGATACAATCACCCACCAAATAAGAATCGACGGCTAAATATCTATTATTGATTAATCTAACATCAACGAGACAAAACGGCTTTCTAAGTCAAAGAAGTAAATTGTAAATCTATTACAATATTGGCTATCTATTTTTCATAAACTCCTCACTCAATGAACCAAACAGAATTCCAACAAAAAATGGCGAGTTTCACCTCGATTGAACAAGCGCTTGATTACTTCGAAATTGGCTTTGATAGCAAGTTCATCGACCAAAATAGAGTCGAGCTTATGAAACGCTTTAATGGTTATCTGATCCTGTCAAAACCCGATGATTGGTTCTCAGGAAGAAGAGCGCTGAAAAACGCTTATTGTAAGGTTCAACGCAGCAAGTTAGATCGCCACACACGTTCAGCCTGTCGTGGGTGTACAACTTGTCAGCGTCGATAGATAGGAAGTACTGCTCAAAGTAGAGAACTAAAAAGTAGATAGTTGAAATAACATCTCATTACGATTTAGTTAGTGGTTTGCTCGAAAAAAAGTGTGCTAGTCTTACGGCAACTCAACTACGAGATAAAAACTACAATGAAAATTTTCAGCAATTTCGAAAGCGGCAACATTCACGTCGTTTCTGCAGATTCACCACAAAACATTCAACTGACGATCCCAGCAGACTACCAAACTGAAATCTCTCAGTGGTTTCACTTCCGCTTAGAAAGTGAAGCTCAACAATCTCACCACTTTGAAATCGGTCAATTGGCAACATCTGCCTACCCTGAAGGCTGGAAAGATTACGATGTAGTTGCATCGTATGACCGTGAAGAGTGGTTCCGTATCCCATCTCAGTTCGATGGCGATACATTAAGCTTCGATATCATCCCTGAACACGATTCAATGTACTTCGCGTACTTCGCGCCGTACTCATACGATCGTCACCAAGATCTTCTGCACAATGCTCAAACGCACCCTGCTTGTAAGCTTGAAACTCTAGGTCAGACGCTAGACAACAACGACATCACTTTGCTAACCATCGGCGAGCCAAGTGAAGAGAAGAAAAACATCTGGGTTATTGGTCGCCAACACCCTGGCGAGACGATGGCTGAATGGCTGATCGAAGGCCTGCTACAACGCCTACTTGATGAAACAGATACGGTTGGTCGCTCTCTTCTAGACAGCGTTGTGTTCAGAGTTGTACCAAACATGAACCCAGATGGCAGCATCCGCGGTCACCTGCGTACTAACGCGATTGGCGTAAACCTGAACCGCGAATGGCAATCACCTTCTATGGAACGCAGCCCAGAAGTATTCCTTGTTCGCGAGCGTATGCTAGAAACGGGCGTTGACCTGTGCCTAGATATTCATGGCGATGAAGCGATTCCATATAACTTTGTAGCAGGCAGCGAAGGCACGCCTTCATACAACGAGCGCATCGCGAAGCTAGAGAGCCACTTCAAGCAAGCACTGCTCACTATCACGCCAGAGTTCCAAGATGAATTTGGTTACGATAAAGACGAACCAGGCAAAGCAAACATGACAGTTGGCACAAACTGGATTGGTGAGCAATTCAAGTGTTTGGCTTACACCGTCGAGATGCCATTTAAAGATCACATCAGTCACGCTGACGAACTTTACGGCTGGTCTCCAGAACGAAGTGTCGCGTTTGGTCACGATATGCTAGCCGCAGTTTGGACTACAGTAGACGAGCTATAAGGCGAACTAAGCTCATTAGCTTTACCTGTATCGCCTTTGGTTTATAAGAATCTGGGCTATAGATAGAACAAAGCCCAGCACTTGTGAAAGTGCTGGGCTTTTTAATATCGGCTTGGATGAGTGAATCTAACTTTAAAAGCTTTCTATGCCACTCTGAGGCTAGCAAAAAACACTGGGTATCTTTGCCTAATGTGGCGTTGTTCAGACACCATATCTTTGAAGCTCGGACCTTGTGATAACTGAACGATCACTTCGTCACCTTCTTGTCGCAATACAGCACCGCTAATATCGATACTGTTGTTGTCATGCAACCTCAAGGTGCCGGCCATTGAAAAGCCACGATAAACCGGAATGATGTTACGCATCATCAGGCGTACACCCTTTTCAGAAACTTCGCTGACATGAAAAAGCTCATCCTTAATTCGCATCACCGGACGAGCCTTTTGAGGGTACTTTAAGCGGTAATATTTGCGTTTCTGGGTGAATGAATCTTCACGCATTGGTGACTCCCTGTCTCTGTTATTTCGGTCAAGCAATAGGCTGTAGCTTCAATTGGTCTCAAATAAACACATTCACCAAATTGATAGCTAATAATTATATCGACTTCCCGAGCTAATGCTTTAGAGATTTATACAGAGAAACACTGATTGCTTAGCATTCAGTAAAAAATGAGAACTGAATCGGAAATGAAAACTAAGATGGAAACGAGAACTAAGCCGGAAATGAACTGAACCAATAGCTAAAAACCCAATTCTTCGCATCGCACCCTAAAGCTGAAACAATGCCAACTGAATGCTGAAGCCCACGAATAGAATCCCACACACAATGTTCATCATTTGCGAGGTGCGCTTTTGAACTAACAAGCGCTTAAAGGTATCCGCCATTAAGATCACAACTAAGAACCACATCGACACCACTGACGCTTGAATTGCACCAAGTATCAAACTGTCTGTCACAATCGCATCTGTTGAAACAAATTGAGGGAATATAGAAAGATAAAACAGGACAATTTTAGGATTCAGTAGATTAGTGAGAAGCCCTTTGAAAAACTGATGATATAGCTTACTTCCCGATGCGCTCACCACAGCAAGCACGCCCTCTTGAGCTCGCAATGCCGCTCGAAAGTGATTACAACCAAGCCAGATTAAGTACAAGACGCCCAGCCACTTAAGACCTTCAAACGCCATTGGGGTCTGAGATAACAGTAAGCTCATGCCATTCGCAGAAACAAACGCATGAAAAAAGAACCCGCATGACACACCCAACACGTTAATAAACGCAAACAGCTTTCTTTGAGTTAAAGCCGTGCTCAATACCAACAAAGCATTTGGGCCTGGAATAATGGCAATAAAAAACACAATGACAATAAACAGCCAGATACTTTCCCAACTCATTTCGCTCTCATTTCCTTAAAGCTTCCTAATCATACTTGATCGTTTTAGGGCGGGTATTGTACGTCCATTCAATACCATTACAATATGCCCAACGTTTAATTAGCTTGGCTTAGCTCGCTTGCCTTAGTTCAGTTGTATGGATAACGCTTAAATTTAACGTGTATAATTCACCGGTTTATCCTGTAACGCAGCAAAACTCATTCTCTAACATTTATAGCCCTGTTAGACTCCACCTCCATTTTGATACTTGGTTCATTTATGTCATTTGATAACCTCACCCTTAACGCAAAAACCGTCACAGCGATCCCTTCTCAATTCGACAAACCGACTGAGATACAACAAGCGGTAATTCCATCAATTATTGCGGGTAAAGACGTACTTGCGTTGGCTCAAACGGGTAGCGGAAAAACATTGGCGTTCGGCTTGCCCTTGCTGAACAACATCAACCATGATGTGAATGGACTGCAAGCGCTTATCATCGTCCCGACACGTGAACTCGCGTCTCAAGTGACTGAATCTTTAGAACCGATCGCGACAGCGCTCGATATCAAATTCGTAACCTTAACCGGTGGCGTGACTACCGATGATCAGCAGCAACAATTACTAACCCAACCGCAATTAGCAATCGCTACTCCGGGGCGTCTACTTGCTTTAATCAAAAGTAGCGAACTGGATGTAACTCAGTGCGTATCATTGGTTCTTGATGAAGCCGACCGCCTGATCGACATGGGATTTTGGCAAGATATTCAAGCGATTACTGCAGCACTACCAAGTAAACGTCAGTCACTGTTGTTCTCTGCGACACTTCCGCCCGAATTAGTAGGGCAAGCTGAAGAGCTTCTTTTAAATCCAGTTAAAGTCACGACACATCAAGAAAACAGCGTGGTCGCGACTATTGAAGAAACCCTGTATTTAGTGAACAAAGGCAGTAAAGCTCAAGCGCTCATCGCACTACTCAATCAACACACATGGCCGCAAGTATTGGTATTTATTGGCGCAAAAGACAATGCCGATGCATTAACCAAACGATTGAATAAAGCCAAAATCAGTGTGAGTGCGTTACATGGAAATAAGAGCCAAGAAGAACGAGAGCAAGCATTAGAAAGTTTCAAAAATGGCGAGACTCGTGTGCTTATCGCGACTGATGTGATGGCTCGAGGCATCCATATTGATCAACTACCTATTGTGATTAACTTTGAGTTACCACCTCATTCAGCGACTTATGTGCACCGCGTTGGAAGAACGGCGAGAGCAGGAAGTACTGGTTGTGCAATCTCGCTGGTTAGCCACAGTGAAACTGACTACCTGACCGCCATTCGCACTTTAACCAACAAAGCACTGCCACTACAGTCATTGGAAGGCTTCCCAGTCACAGACAAACCTGCATCTGAAGCGACCGCTCGCAAGCGTCCACCTAAAGATAAAATGGCCAATCGAAGAACAGCCCAAAAGAAGAGCATTAAGCAATTTAAAAGCAAACCAAATAGCTCTAAGTAACCAGAAATAGCGCTAAGCAACCAGAAATAAAATAATAAGCTCAGTTTGTACTGGGCCTTTTTATATGCAACAAAATACAAATTCACACCCAAAAACTTCCCTAAAGTTGCCAACTTAAATGACATTTTTGTGAATTATGATGCCAACGTATTGATTCTTGGTTGCTCAAAAAAAATACTCTTAAATCACGTTGACGCCCCTATATCTAGCAACTAGATTTTTCTATTAGTGTCTACAACAGGAGGTCATTGAAATGAAACGTGCTAGCTCTACATATCGATTACAACTGATTAAGGAAGTGGCAACTCGCCGAGATCGTCAACGTTCCAATGACCCGATGGCAAACTACATACAAACCCTAATAGATAATAAAGATGATTGTGATACTTCGGTTGAACGCAACCAGAGGTTCAGTGGCAGTCATTTTGATGAGCACATAGGTGGTTGGGTAAGTGACCACTGGGGTAGCAAGTAGTCCGATATCTCCAGTCACTCGTGTCATAAATAAAGCAGCGTAACCGCTGTAGAATTTATCTCCGCATTAACCTATCATCTACAACAAATCCCTATCATTGAGTAAGCAGAAAGTGTCTGAGTTAAAAAGAGAAAAAGAAGTGATGGTTGCCTTCCAAGTGATCCCTCGCGTTAAAGAAGGCAACAACTTCGAAGTAGTTGATAAAGCCATTGAAGTTGTGAAAGCAGCCGATGTCCCTTTCCAAGTTGGTGCGATGGAAACCACAATGAAAGGTGAACTCAATCAATTACTCGATATCGTTAAAAAAGCAGAACAAGCTTGCTACGATGCAGGGGCGGTAGAAGTGATCACAAACATTAAGATTCACAGTAAAACCACCGAGGCCGATGATACATTTTGCACGTACCATCGTGGTGTAACGAAAGCGAATCACATGTTTGTTTAATCACATTTTTGTTTCTGAAAACTGAGCTTTAAGAAAGGCTCTGAAGAACCAGTGGTGTTATTGGAAAGGCATGTCTGAGAGGTGAGAAAGGATTTCCATTCGTTCTTCTTCTGACATCGAATGCCAATCACGCGGAGTCTCTTCAGGGTCATCTTTTGCCCCGATCGGTTTTCGGTCAAGTGCTTTGACTGGCTCTTTTTTGATTTTTACGTTCTTTTTATTCATACCGACACCACTCCTTCTGGTACAAAGGTACCTACTTTAATATTACACCCCAACCATTATGTAAAGTAATAGTTACTTCGGAGTTAAATAAAATCTAAATACTTCCTCTTTAGCCAAAAAGATCTCTTTGGGGACTGGTATTTCCCTCTTCATCGACCTGCTTACCAATCAAGTATTTTTTATTCATTATTTTTCTTCTATAGCGCTGACGACACAGCTTTATCACGTGCAATTGTTCTGACGGTGTCATCGACATCCAATTAAAGCGCTCTTCTCTCTTGCGCATACAACCGTTGCAATAGCCTTTGTCATCGCTTGAACAAACCCCAACGCAAGGGCTCGGAACTTGGAAAAACTCTAACTGCTCCACCATGCCTCCTTACACATTCAAAATTACGCTTACTCTCTCAAAAATAAGCGATTAATTTGTCGCCTGGCTCATGAAATCCATACTAAACTATGACCTTATACTGACACATATAGTGTTTTGTAAACTATACTTTGAACCCATCAAGTTACACTTATCCGGTAACTTCGTTCTTTCCTTTGGAGCCTTATAATATGAAGTTTAGTTCAAAAAAATTACTAGCAGTAGCCGCTTTACCTATGATGCTAGCAGCATGCACAACAACAGGTGACAACGCGATGCAAGTAACACCAACCGATCTACAGCACCATAATTGGGAACTTGCGCAAATTGATGGCAAGGACATTGTGAAAAGCGAAGACCAAGCAGCTCCTCGTCTAGAGATCGGCGAAAAGATGACTGCAAACGGCATGGCTGGTTGTAACAACTTCTTCGGTCAAGGCGAGCTGAAAGACGGTCAATTCCGTATCAAGCAAATGGGCATGACAATGAAAATGTGTCACGGCTCTGCGATGGAAATCGAACAATCGGTTTCTGCTACTCTAAGCGAGTGGAGCGACGTAACGCTAACAAACGATACGCTAGTACTGAAAAACGATGTACACACGCTAACGTACACAATTCGTGACTGGGTAAACTAATCCGTCATCGAAACCAAATACTGATTAAAGGAGCCTGATGGCTCCTTTTTTATTGTCAGCTTGCCCTCACTACTTCTTCAAAATTGGCACTCATCGCCGACTTTTCGTACCAGCCTCCAATAAACCTCAAAAATCTCTCATTTAGATGCAATAAATTCAACGGTTCAGCGGTCTGTTGCTAGGATGGCAAAAGCCTAGAGTCTGTCGAGTTTTCGAGGTGATTACAGATCGAACAAAACTCAACCGAGAACTCCCTGCTTGTTCTCAAGTAATTGATTGAATTTACTGTTGAATTAGAATTTATTTCAGAAACAGATAGAATAACTATTAGGGCATGTTGATCTTTCGTTAACCACGAAGGGTCAACACGCCCTAGGGAGTTTGAAAATACAATGCTCTTGCCCGTTCACTACCAAATGGAAAAGTTTATGAACAATATAGTAAGTACGTTAGGAATCATGGCAACCGTTGCATACAGCGCAACCATTTATGCTGATGAAGCAACATCCATCGACAGCTGGAACCAAATAGAACAGCAGGCAGAGGGAGAAACTGTCTACTTTCACGCTTGGGGCGGAAGCCAAGAGATCAATCGTTACCTACAGTGGGCAGGCAAGAAATTACAAAGTGACTACGGTGTCACGTTAAAGCATGTGAAAGTGACCGATATTGCGGAAACCACCACTCGACTGCTTGCTGAAAAAGCGGCAGGAAAGAACAGTGAAGGCAGCGTCGATATCGTCTGGATTAATGGCGAGAACTTCCGTTCGATGAAAGACAACGCGCTATTGTTTGGGCCATTTACGGAATCACTTCCAAATTGGCAGTATGTCGATAAGTCTCTGCCAATTGATGTCGATTTCTCAGAGCCGACAGAAGGCTTAGAAGCACCGTGGGGCGTGGGACAACTGGTGTTCATTCATAACCAAGAAACACTTCACAACCCGCCACAATCATTCTCTGAGATGTTAAGCTACGCTCAGGCTTTCCCGAACCGCTTAAGCTACCCTCGCCCACCAGAGTTTCATGGCACGAGCTTCATTAAGTCACTACTGATTGAACTAACAAACAATAACCCTGCGCTGGCTCAGCCGGTTTCAGAAGACAACTTCCAAGAAGTAACGGCACCACTGTGGGCTTACTTAGATAAATTCCATAAAGTGGCGTGGCGCGGTGGAAAGCAGTTCCCAGCAGGCACATCGGAAAGCATCCAACTTCTGGATGACGGACAGATCGATCTCGCGATTACGTTTAATCCAAACTCTGTTTATTCAGCACAAGCCAGTGGTCGCTTAGCCGAAACCACTAAGGCTTATGCTCTAGAAAGCGGCGCTCTATCTAACATTCACTTCCTTGCGATTCCTTGGAACGCCAATGCAACCGCGGGTGCTCAAGTGACCATTAACTTCTTACTGAGCCCGGAAGCACAGTCTCGCAAGGGTGACCTCAATGTTTGGGGCGATCCTTCGGTTCTGAGCAGCAAATACCTGACTGGCAGCGCTAAAAACACCCAGCAATTTAAATCGGTTGATGAACCACACCCTAGCTGGCAAAACGCGCTCGAGAAAGAGTGGCTTAAGCGATACGGTAACTAGTCTTCATGCTACGCGCTCTATATTTTGTTGTTATAGCTGTATGCATTATCCCGACCATTCCTGGGGTAGCGGGAGTCGTGGCTTCGTCACTGAGTTTCATCCCGCCCCTTGGTTTAGATGAGCCGACACTCAACGGTTTTAGCCAAGTCTTTCAATGGGAAGGGGCTTGGCACTCTATTGGCTTAAGCCTAGGTTCAGCAATTGCAAGCAGCTATATAGCCTGCTTCCTGACCTTTTGTATTCTTCAAGCCTCTTGGGGAAACAAGTTTTGGAGAAAGATTGAGTTTACGCTATCGCCAATGCTTGCCATTCCACATGTAGCTTTCGCTATCGGCTTTGCTTTTCTGTTTAGTCCAACGGGGCTTGGCGCAAGAGCGGTACATCACTTGCTCGGCGAATCGGCTACCAGCTCTGAATTGGCGTTATTGGTGAAAGACCCATACGCGTTCGGCTTAATTATTATGCTCGCACTCAAAGAAGTCCCCTTCTTATTGCTGATGAGCATTTCGATACTTCAGCAAATTGATGTAGAGCGTATCACCAAGGTCAGTGCATCGCTCGGTTACAGCCGCGCTCAGATCTGGTGGAAATGTATTTTCCCACAATGGTTTACCAAGCTTCGTTTCCCAATGCTGGCGGTACTCGCTTACAGTGTCTCGGTTGTCGATATTGCTTTGATCATAGGCCCAACCAACCCGCCGACCTTTGCCGTTTTGGTATGGCAATGGTTCAACGATCCGGATCTTAACCTACTTCCGCGAGCTGCTGCTGGTGCCATCGTTTTGTTTGGTTTAGCTTCGTTGATCATCGCCTTGGCGCGTTTAGTTGAATGGGCGGTTCTTAAGTACTTTCGAACTTGGCAGTATTCCGGAAGAACAGGGGCAAACCTTCCGGGGAAAACGGTATTCACTGTCCTTGCTAGCCTTTCACTGCTGATCATTCCTTTAATGGTAATTTGGAGCGTTGCTCAGCGTTGGCGCTTCCCTGATTTACTGCCGAGCCGCTACAGCACGCGCTTCTGGGAGTTCGAGTGGGAAGGCATCATGAGCACCGTTGGTCAAAGCTTATGGATTGGTCTGATTGCCGCTTCAGTCGCTTTGTTGCTTGCGCTGGTGGCTCACGAATACAGAATCAAATACAAGTGGCAAGTTCCGGGCTTCATTATCGCTATTCCAATGCTAATACCACAGCTTTCAGTGTTGTTTGGTATGCAAGTCACGACCCTCTACATCGGCAGTAGTGCCTATGAGTTCTGGGTGATTTGGGCGCATGTTTTCTTTGCTTTCCCGTTCGTGTATCTGTCTTTGGATGGCCCGTGGAAAAGCTTCAATGATGGGTTGATTAAAGCCTCGCTGAACCTAGGTAAATCGCCATTTCAGAGTTGGTATTCGATCAAACTACCAATCTTGCTTCCTGCGATTGCCTTTGCTTGGGCGGTCGGGATCAGCGTGAGTTTGGCCCAATACCTTCCAACATTAATGCTCGGCGCGGGCCGTATTAGCACGATCACCACAGAAGCCGTTGCACTTACCAGTGGTTTCGACCGCAGGGTGACAGCAATCTATGCCATTTGGCAGGCCCTATTGCCTCTGTTCTTTTTCTCTTTAGCGATATTAGTCAGCCGACTTCAACTCAGATATCGCCGTCTTACTTTTAAAGGTTTCCTAAGTAATGAGTCTGTACCTCAACGACCTCGCCATCCGTAAAACCGATGGAGATTCGCTGTTCTCAGCGCTAAACGTCACATTAGAATCTGGCCAAATACTGGCTTTGATGGGGCCGAGTGGCTGCGGAAAGTCGACCTTACTGGATGCGATTGCTGGTCACTTAAGTGAAGAGTTTTCGTACTCTGGCACCGTTGTGTTGAACAATATTCAGCTCGACGAGCTTCCATCACATCAGCGTGAAGTCGGTATTTTGTTTCAAGATGACTTGTTGTTTCCGCACCTCAAAGTATGGGAAAACTTGGCCTTTTCGTTACCGAACTCTGTTAAAGGTTCCGCTCGCCAAAAACAAGCAATGGCTGCACTAAAAGACATAGAGCTAACTCACTTAGCTGAATCTTTCCCGGATCAAATATCCGGCGGTCAAAGCGCAAGAATAAGCTTGACTCGTATGTTGTTAGCCAAGCCTAAACTCGCCCTGCTTGACGAACCGTTCAGTAAGTTAGACCAAGAGCTCAGAGCACAATTTCGCGATTGGGTCTTCGAACAGCTGACCAAAGCGAATATCCCTACATTAATGGTCACGCACGACGAAGCCGATGTACCTCAAGGGGCAGAAGTACTGTCTTGGCCATGGAGAAGTAACCATGCTGGATAAGTACTCCATTAAGGTCATTAAGTGGCCATTAAATCAGTCTGCTAAGTTACTAAACCAATTGGGTATCACGGCCAATCAAACCACGTTATTCGGATTTCTGATTGGGTGTTTAGCGTTTCCAGCGTTGGCATTTCAACAATATGAGTGGGCGTTAGGCTTCATTGTGTTTAATAGAGTATGTGATGGGCTTGATGGAGCCTTGGCTCGAATCCAAGGCATTAGTGATGCGGGCGGTTTCCTCGATATCAGCCTAGATTTCCTATTCTACTCGCTGATCCCTTTTGGATTTGTCATTGCCAACCCAGAACACAACGCCATTGCCGGTGCATTTTTGATCTTCTCTTTTATCGGCACAGGCAGCAGCTTTTTAGCGTTTGCGGTTATGGCAGGCAAGCGAGGCATTGAAAACCCAGTCTATAAGCATAAGTCTCTGTACTACATGTCAGGGCTAACCGAAGGCACTGAAACCATCGCTTGTTTCATCGCGTTTTGTATTTGGCCTCAACACTTTGCAGTTATCGCTTACACCTTTGGTGCAGCTTGTTGGCTAACCACGTTCATGCGTATTTATTTTGGTTTTCAGACACTAAAAAACCAAGCTAGTTAATAAATGAGTTAGTTTCTTGCACCTATAAAAACGCCGCTCATTGTGAGCGGCGTTTTCTATATTAGTATGGATAATGCCCGCTAAATCATGACATCAAGCTTCAGCTGAAGCCGTGATTTTAAACCTCAATACCTTTAGGCTTGAATCAAGGTCGACATCGACAAACTCAGGCGGGTTGTCCAGACGCTCAATGAACTCAACGCTTGGTGCTTCTTCTGCCATCGTCTCAATCAGGAAGTTTGGTGATACTGCTGGTGAGTTCACACACGCAATCACTTCACCGCCTTCAGTTAGAAGTTCAGGCAAACGACGTAAGATTTTTTTGTAATCTTTGGTTAGAGCAAAGCTGCCTTTTTGGAACGAAGGTGGATCGATGATAACGAGCTCGTAAGGACCGCCCTTCTTGATTTTCCCCCACGACTTAAAGATATCGTAGCCAAGGAAGTTAACCGAGCGCATATCGTGTTCATTCAGACGGTGGTTATCGCGACCTTTGTTTAGCGAGCCACGTGACATGTCCACGTTCATGCATTGACGAGCGCCACCAGCGATAGCCGCGACAGAGAAACCACAAGTGTATGCAAACAGGTTAAGAACGTTCTTATCCTTGGCATTATCTTGTACCCACTGACGACCATTACGCATGTCTAGGAACAAACCGAAGTTCTGATTACGGCCAATGTCTAATTGGTACTTAAGGCCATGCTCAACCACAACCGGAGAGTCATTCAACTCACCCCATAGAACCTCTGAAGGCGCACCATCGGCATAACGGTGTTGCAGAACAATGCTTGTGACCTGCTTTGATTGCCAGATATCTTTGTTGGTGAGTTCAACCAATCCAGCTTTAAGAGATAACAAGAATTCATCGTCGACTTCTTTAAACACGTTAACCAGTAGCTGTCCATCAACCCAGTCACATGTCAGTTGCTCTAGACCAGGCCAAAACTTACCGCGCCCGTGGAAAATACGGCGTAGTTCGTTTGGTACTTCATTAAGTTGCTGTTCAATATGACTAAAAAACAGAGGTAAAGCTGATGCTTCCATTATTTCACTCACTTAGTGTTTAGCTTTGGCCAAGTTAATGACCAAGGTTCAAGCCAACTGTCCAAACCGTTCGACACGGTTTCTTGATGCCACTTCTCACCCAAGGAGTTTAGGCTTCTTGGATCGCAGACATATTCGTAGGCTTGTGATTGATAGGCAAATCGAATCGCGAAGGCATGCAGATAACCTCTGTCAGCCTCACTCGATGGATTATAAATAGGGTCACCAACAATGGCTGAGCCGATCGACTTCATCGCGACACGGATCTGGTGAGTTCGCCCCGTATAGGGTTTGCATAACAGCAGACGCTCACCGGGTTCAGCCGTTGCTGATAAAAACTGAGTAATCGCAGGGTTCTCTTTGGATGTCAGAAGTTTCCAACTTGAGCGTCGTGAGCGCTCCATGTCTCCTGAGATCAAACCTTGCTTTTTCTTTGGCTTCTTAGAACCGATCGCAAGGTAGTATTTCTCTACTTCACGCTTTGCAAATAGCTGTGAAAGCTCGCTCGCCGCCGACGCATTTTTTGCCAGCAGCAGAATGCCCGAAGTCATTTTATCTAGTCGATGAACGAGATACAGCTTAGGCTCATTAATTGCCTTAGCAACTTCTTGAAGCAACATGGTATCGCCATCGTCTTTGTGGACGCTGACTCCAGGGTGCTTATTGATAAGTAAAAAATCAGAGTGGTTCAGAAGAATATCGAACATTAAAGGCTAGCTCCATTGTAGAACGTGGAGTATACCTCGTCTGAACCCAGATTCCAGCTACGAAAAAGCCCAACTCACTCAATAAACATTGAATCGTTGGGCTTCTTTTCAACAAGTAGCGACCAGTGCTTGGTCTTTACTCGATTACCAATAGGTAAATAGAACCAAGCTACCGCTTTACGCCAGTTTAAACTTACCAACTAATGCTTCTAGCTCAGCAACCTTAGCGTTCAAGCCTGATGTATTTTCGGAGCTACGAGTTGCTAGCTGCAGAGATTGCTCAGAGATATCGCTAATCGCGGTAATGTCCGCTGCAATTTCTTTGGTCACAGCCGTCTGTTCTTCTGCCGCAGTCGCAATAGAGTTAACCATGCTTTGTACATTGCCCGCACCGCTCACAATCGCTTCTAGAGCCGAAACAGCACCTGAGCTTTGCTCAACACCAATCTCAACTAAACGACAGTTATCTTGAGTGTAAGTCACCGCTTCTTGAGTGCCCGATTGAATCGATTGAATGATGCCCGAGACTTCTCGTGTCGCTTTGGTTGTTCTTTCTGCTAGCGCTCGCACTTCATCGGCTACCACAGCAAAACCACGACCAAACTCGCCTGCACGTGCCGCTTCAATTGCAGCGTTAAGAGCTAACAGGTTAGTTTGCTCAGCAATGTCTTCGATTACCTTGATAACGCTACCAATCTGCTCACCGTGAGAACCTAGAGTATTCATTTGCAACGACATATCGCTCATTTGAGTCGACACTTGTTGAATACTCGCCACCATCTCAACAATCACGTTGCGGCCATCTTCTGCAGAGGTTTCTGAGCGACGTGCTTCTTCATAAGTTGAAGTACCTTGCTGCGCCACTTCAGAAATGGTCAAGCTTAGCTCTTCAGCAGCCGTTGCAATCAAGTTAGCTTTGTCTGCTTGAGCTGATGCACCAGTAACGATGTCTTGGCTAATAGAAGAGAGCTCCCCTGTCACCGATTGGACTTGGTGAGTCACAGACGAGATTGAACCTAATAGGTCTACTAGTGATTTCTGCATCTGGTTAATCGACTTAGCCAGTTCAGCCAATTCATCACCAGAATCATCAATAATGTCGCCTGCCGTTAGGTCACCATTTGCTACACGTCGTGCTACTTGTTCTACACGAGTAAGACGATTGGTAATAGAGCTAGACAATAGATACGCAATCACACAACCAAAGACAATCGCAATAGCAGACAACACCATGATAGTGCGCTCGATGGTAGTAAACGTGTCGGTTAGTGTCAGTAGTGACTGTTCTGTATCTGCGCGCTCACTTGCTGACGCTTGATCCAGTAAGTTCTCAATAGGGATAAGATTGCTCTCATACAAAGATCGTAGCTGTTGAATATTGGCTAGTAGCGCAGCTTCATCATTGATCTTCGGCACAAGCTTTGATTCAAACTCTTGAGTGAAACGCCCCATCAGGTCTTCAATTCGCTGAATACGGCGGTGGTCTTCCGAACCTCTACTCTCCAAACGCTTAGCCTGCTCGATAGCTTGAGCAAATTCGTTCTTGCTGGTTCGATAATCATTGAGTGCGTTATCAACCAGTGTAATTGCACCAAGCGCATCTCGGTATACATCACCCGCTTCATCAATCAGTACCAGGTAGGTAACAGTACCCGGAACATCGTCCATTCTAATTTCATCTGCGCTCTGGTGCGCGCCGATAACTTCTATCCATACAATACTGACTAACGTAACAAGCACCGCCAATATAGAGCCAAAACCGGCATACAGTTTCTTTCTCACTGACAATTTCACACAACACCTACCTAAATTAAATACCGATCAAAAATTCTTGATATTCAATATATCGGCTAGGTGACGGATAACTTTAGTGAATGTAATGTTTTATTTTTTGATAAGAATTAAGTATTTGAATAAAAAAATGGGAGCCATTGGCTCCCGTTTCTTAACTTACTTTAGCTCGCGATTGTAGCTTCTTAAAACTATAGCTTCTTAGAGATAAGCGCAGAGCCAGCAATAATACCAATACCTAGTAGCATGATTGCACCTTTACCGCTGTCGAAGCCAGAAGAGATACCCATGAATGCAACGATTGCGATAGCTACTGGGATGATGTACTTAACTAGCGTGTACCATAGACCGAATAGTGGGAAAGATACTTCACCATCGTTAGTGATTTCTTTCTCTAGGTCAGCACGGTTTAGTCTCCAACCAGCGAAGATACATACCAACATACCGCCAACCGCTAGGAAAATCTTATCCGTTAGTAGGTCGAAAATGTCGAACGCGCCAGTATCAAACAGTGTTGGACCGAAGCCGCCAAGTGATAGAGAAGCGAAGATACATAGAATCGCCATTACAACACTTGCAGACAGTACCGCTGTTACACGCTTCATGCCTTTCTCATCGATTAGGTAAGAAACCACAACTTCAAGTAGAGATACTGAAGATGTTAGTGCCGCAACACTCAAACCAACGAAGAACATAAGAGCAAATAGAAGACCAACTACGCCGCCCATTTCAGCGAATAGCTGAGGAACAACAACGAATACTAAACCAGGGCCCGCTGCAGGTTCCATACCGAACGCGAACATTGCAGGGAACATTGCAACACCAGCTAGAATAGCAACACCAGTATCCATTGCGGTTACCATTGCTGTTGTCTGAACTAGGTTCTCTTTCTTCTTAAGGTAAGAACCGTATGTCATCATACAACCCATACCAAGACTTAGAGAGAAGAATGCTTGACCTAGAGCGGCTAGGATTACATTGCTGTCTACTTTAGAGAAGTCAGGACTGAATAGGAACTCAAGACCAGCCATCGCGCCCGGAAGCATAATGCCTTTGATTGATACTACAATAAGGATAATGAAAAGAAGCGGCATCAGGATCTTACCTGCTTTCTCAATACCACCAGAGATACCTTTCATAACGATAACAACGTTAAGTAGTAGGTATAAGCCCATCCACATTAGTGGTTGAACTGGGTTTGAGATAAAGCCACCAAAGCTATCACCAATTGCTTCTGGTGCGTCTAGAAGACCACCTGCAATTTTACCGATGTATGCGATTGACCAACCGCCTACTACTGGGTAGAAACCCATGATAAGTAGACCACTGAATACGCCGATAACGCCAGCGAACGTCCAACGACGGTCAGTTGTTTTAAATGCACCTACTGCTGATTTTTGCGTATGACGGCCAATCGCAAATTCAGTCAGCATGACACTGAAACCAATAAAAATTACAAAAAACAGGTAAATGGCAACGAATGCACCACCGCCACTTTCGCCTGCTGTGTATGGGAATTTCCAAATGTTACCTAAGCCAACAGCAGAACCTGCTGCAGCCATTACGAATCCTAACTTCGAACCCCAGGTATCGCGGGGTGTTGTGGTTGTATTACTAGTAGCCACGTGTACTCCAAACTTTTGTGTTATGTGATGTTGTGTTTTGCTTTGGGTGGCGTCTTTAAAAGGAAGGTGTATAAATAAATTTACACACCTAAAAGATTTGATTGACGCTCGTTGTCTAGCAAGTAAACCAGTTTAAGAATAAAATTGGAAGAGCATAC
This sequence comes from Vibrio sp. 10N.239.311.G01, assembly GCF_041465805.1. Taxonomy (NCBI): domain Bacteria; kingdom Pseudomonadati; phylum Pseudomonadota; class Gammaproteobacteria; order Vibrionales; family Vibrionaceae; genus Vibrio; species Vibrio sp. 10N.239.311.G01. The sequence goes on along the minus strand of NZ_JBFSRM010000004.1, from coordinate 157,098 downwards.
CGTACAAATTTCGTTAAAGATGTAAATTTTTATGGTTAAATGCCGACTTTTCATACAAAACAATCGTTTTCTTCTTAAGTTGACCAAAACTTAACAACTTTAACCTATTTACATCTTTTGCTCTATTTTGTAAATAGTTGAATCCTTAAATTCCCATATCCGTTAAATAGCATTACTATCTAAGTGTCTCTTTTTTCGAGTATTCAATGTGGATAAGCTTTATCATTTTTTAACTTTGGCCTCTGTTGTTTTGTACTGGGTTCTCGTAGCCGGTGTGACGTTTCGTGTTGTACTAAAACGACGCTCTGTCAGCGTTTCTCTTGCTTGGCTAATGGTTATCTACATTATCCCGATTGTTGGTGTAGCTTGTTACTTCCTTTTTGGTGAGCTAAACCTAGGCAGAAAAAGGGCTGAACGCGCTCATCGTATGTTTACCCCTTTCGGCGACTGGTTCCGTCAATTGAATGATTGCCAACTTCACCAACCAGGGAAAGTCGGCTCCCCTATCCATAAGATTGACGAGCTTTGTAACAATCGAATGGGCATCCCTGCACTCAGTGGAAACACTCTATCGCTGCAATCTTCACCAAACGAGATCCTACACGCAATTATCGAAGATATAGAAAATGCACAAACCAGTATCAAGATGGTTTTCTATATTTGGCATCCAGGTGGCCTGACCGATTCGGTTGCCTCTGCGCTGATTCGCGCTGCAAAACGTGGCGTAGATGTTAAAGTTTTGCTCGATTCAGCCGGTAGCCCTCGCTTTTTCAAAAGCCACTGGCAGTCAATGATGAAGGACGCAGGCGTTCAAGTCGTACAAGCACTAGAAGTGAGCCCATGGCGTATTTTCTTACGTCGCCTAGATTTAAGACAACACCGCAAAATCATTGTGATTGACGAGACTATCGCCTATACGGGTTCAATGAACATGGTCGATCCTGCTCACTTCAAACAAAGTTCCGGCGTTGGTCAGTGGATTGATGTAATGGTCAGAGTGACTGGGCCAACCGTTAATGTGTTATCCGCTATTCATGGCTGGGATTGGGAAGTTGAGACTGGTGAACGCATTCTCCCTGATATACCTGAATGCCCAGTTGAAGAAATCATGACACATCATCCGGTTCAAGTAGTGCCGTCTGGCCCTGGCATGCCGGAATATTTGATCTTACAAGTACTGACCATCGCCATCAATCAAGCGAATCATTCTGTACGTATTACTACACCTTATTTTGTGCCAAGTGCTGACTTACTCGAAACACTTAAGATGACAGCTCAACGCGGCGTAACTGTAGAACTGATCATTCCACACAATAACGATTCACTAATGGTTAAATGGGCTTCTCGTGCGTTTTATACCGAGTTGCTTGAAGCTGGCGTGAAGATCTATGAATTTTACGGTGGCCTTCTTCATACCAAATCGGTAGTGATCGATGAAGAGTTTTGCTTGATCGGAACCGTCAATATCGACATGCGCAGTTTGTGGCTCAACTTTGAAGTGACTCTGGCTGTGGATGATGTGCATTTCACGCAAAAACTGTCTGAGCTGCAGAAATCTTATATCGCTTCATCCCACTCTGTAGAGTTAGAACAGTGGGAGCAAAGAAACCTTAGTAATCGCTTCTTTGAGAGGCTGTTCTACTTGTTCAACCCACTCCTATAATTCCAGCAATGAGTCGATTATGGCTCGTTGTTTCCCCATCGATCATTTTTAACCTTTCACTGTTAACTGAGTGAAAGGTCAAAAATCGTAAGAAAAGCGTAAAAATCCCCGCTCCGCTCTTGCTTTGAACACTCTTGGCATGTTTTAAATAGGACATAACCGATTGATAAGGAATTCACAGCATGTCCGAGAACAAAACCACTAAACTTATCACTGCCGGTCGTGATAAGAAGTGGACCAATGGTGTTGTTAACCCACCAGTACAACGCGCTTCAACTGTCGTATTTAACTCAGTAGAAGAGAAGCGTAAAGCTACGATTAACCGCGCTAACAAGACCCTTTTTTACGGACGTCGTGGAACCAACACTCATTTTGCCTTCCAAGATGCGATGGTTGAAGTAGAAGGCGGCGCGGGTTGTGCACTGTACCCGTGTGGTACAGCAGCAATTTCGAATGCCATTCTCTCTTTTGTAGAAACAGGTGATCATATTTTAATGGTTGACACCTGCTACGAACCTACTCGTGATTTCTGTGACACCATCATGAAAAAGATGGGGGTAGAGACAACTTACTACGAGCCAACGATTGGTGAAGGTATCCAAGACCTTATCAAGCCAAACACTAAGGTGCTGTTTACTGAGTCTCCAGGCTCTGTCACCATGGAAGTGCAGGATATTCCAACACTAGCGCGTATCGCTCATGAACATGACATCATCGTTATGCTAGACAATACTTGGGCGGCTGGCGTGAACTTCTCACCGTTTGATTTTGGTGTTGATATCTCGATTCAAGCAGCGACCAAATACATCGTGGGTCACTCTGATGTGATGCTAGGTACGGCAGTCGCCAATGAGAAATGCTGGGATCAACTAAGAGAGCAAAGTTACTTGATGGGGCAATGTGTCTCACCTGATGATGCTTATTTAGGGCTTCGCGGCATTCGTACTCTTGATGTGCGTCTACGCCAACACGCAGAAAGCAGCTTGAAGGTCGCAAAATGGTTAGAGACTCGTCCTGAAGTTAACCACGTTCGTCACCCTGCTCTTGAGTCTTGCCCAGGCCATGAATTCTTCAAACGAGATTTTACTGGCGGTAATGGCTTGTTCTCTTTTGTACTAAACAACTCTAATATCAAAGCGACGACAGCGTTACTTGATGGAATGACACATTTTAGTATGGGTTACTCTTGGGGTGGATTTGAAAGTTTGATTCTAGCTAACGAACCAAGCAGTTTTGACAGCTTGAGAACTGTTGCCAATCCTAATTTCGAAGGTACCTTGATACGTGTTCATATTGGGTTAGAAGATGTTGATGACCTGATTGCTGATCTAGAGGCGGGATTAGAACGTTATAGCGCTCTGATTTAATCTGAGACGATAGGTCTAATATGCAAAAAAGGCAGGATATTCCTGCCTTTTTCTGTTTAAAGCATAACTCAAAATACTCATATTCAGATACTTCAGCTCATAATACAAACCGCTCATAGTCCAGAAGCTTTCAAAGCCAATATTGAACCTTAAAGCACATCCACTTAAAGATCTCAGAGCGATGAAAAAATGGCTATGAATTTTTCAATTTCTAAGTGATTGTTCCGCTGAAATAAATAACACTTTATTTGTGTGGGCAACCGACTAAATGATCATTGACCATACCTGTTGCTTGCATAAATGCGTAACAGATTGTTTCTCCTACAAACTTAAAGCCTCTCTTCTTCAAAAACTTACTCATCGCTTTAGATTGCTCGGTAGAAGCGGGAACTTGAGACATCTCAGTCCATTGATTCACGATCACTTCATTATCAACAAATTGCCATAAGGCATTAGAAAGAGAGCCGAACTCTTTCTGTAATTCAAGCGTTGCTCGTGCATTGTTGTATACCGAAGCAATCTTACCCCTGTGTTTAACCACATCGAAGTTTTCAATGATGTGCGGCACGTTGTCTTCATTCAGCTCAGCTAGCTTGTTTAGATCGTAATTATCGAACGCGGCACGATAGCCTTCACGCTTTTTAAGGATCGTAATCCAACTCAGACCTGCTTGAGCGCCTTCTAAAGTAATGAACTCAAACAGAACTTGGTCATCATAAACAGGCACGCCCCACTCTGCATCGTGGTACTCCCTTTCAAGCTCATGTTTAAGCGCCCATGCACACGTTCTATCCACTGTATTCGCTTCCATTTCGATAGTCTCTTTTAGTAATCGTACATAAAAATAATGCCCCAATTAGGGGCATTATTTCAAAGGTCAGTTGACGTTAAGCCACTTCAATTTTATGGAACAAACGATACAGCACAGGCACTACGATTAGCGTGAGTACAGTCGCAAAGCCTAAACCAAACATGATGGTTACTGCCATTGGTTTGAAGAAGATATCCGGTAGTAGAGGGATCATACCTAGAATGGTGGTAATCGCCGCCATACATACCGGGCGAACACGACTCAGAGCCGCATCAACAACCGCTACATACGGATCTTTACCAGATTTCATCTCAATCTCAATTTGATCAAGTAGTACGATACCGTTCTTCAGAAGCATCCCAGATAGACTCAAGAAGCCCAACAGCGCCATAAAGCCGAATGGTGTATTCAAGGCTAGCAAGCCTGTCGTCACCCCTATCAACGCCAATGGAACCGTTAACCAAACGATCAGAGGCTCTTTCACCGAGTTAAACAAGAACACAGTGATTAAGAACATGAACAAGTAACCCAGAGGCATGGTTGTGAACAGTGACGCCTGTGCATCTGCTGACGACTCATATTCACCCCCCCATTCCAATGAGTAACCCGGAGGCATCTCAATCGCTTCAATCTGTGGTTGTAAGCGTTTCTGTAGAGTTGAGGCCGTCTCTTCACCCAATAGATCAGGATCCGCCATTACCGTTAGCATACGCTTACGGTTCTTACGGATGATCAGTGGATCTTCCCATTCTAGCTCGTAACCTAACGTTACTTGTTGAAGTGGGATGTACTCACTTAATGCTGGGCTCCAGATCTTCATGCCTTCGATGTTACGAATATCGACACGCTCGTCTTCAGGCAAACGAGCCACAATCGGCATTAACGTTGTACCATCACGATACACACCAATCGACTTACCAGAGAAAGACATTGCTAGGAAATCATCAACGTCAGATTTAGTAATACCATAACGACGCGCTTGGCTTTCATTGAACTGAGGCTCTAATACCTTAGTTCTTTCACGCCAATCGTGACGAACGTTAAATGCGCCTTCATCAGCACGCATGATGTCCATCACTTGTGCAGCGATTGAACGTAAAACCGTTGGATCAGAACCCACAATTCGCGCTTCAATTTTCGCACCGCCACCAGGACCTAATTCGATCTGTTTAAGCTTGTAGTCAATCTCTGGGAACTGACCATTTACATGTTCACGGAAGCGTTTCATTAGCCCTTCAAGTACTTCATAACTTTTCACACGAACCGTTATCTCACCGTAAGCGCTATAACTTTTCTCTGGCGCATAAGTCAGCATGAAACGTTGCAGGCCTTTACCCGCGGTTGTCGTGATATGTTCAACTTCGTCCTGCTCAGCTAGCCAACTCTCAAGCACTTTAAGCTTGGTATTGGTCGCTCGAATATCGGTACCTTCTGGCATCCACACATCCACTTGGAACATAGGTGTGGTTGAAGACGGGAAGAAGGCTTGCTTAACGAAACCAAAACCGTACACACTCGCGCCTAAACCAATAATCAGAACAAACATGGTTAACCAAGCACGCTTCATACAGAACTCAAGGAAGTTTTTGTAGATAACAAAAACCATCCCGTTGTATGGGTCCTTACCTTCGTTATCTGGATCGACCTTCTGACCTTTAAAGAACATGTCGGCAAAGAACGGCGTGAGCGAGATGGCAGTAAACCAACTCAGCATCAAGGAGATCAGTAGCACCGTGAACAAGGTGCCACAGTATTCGCCTGTTGAGTCTTCAGATAAACCAATTGGAGCAAACGCAGTCACCGCAATAACCGTCGCACCAAGCAGCGGCCATTTGGTTTGGGTTACGATATCGGTGGCGGCCTGCATCCGGGTTCGCCCCTTCTGCGTGCCGATCAATATCCCTTCCACCACCACAATGGCATTATCCACCAGCATCCCCAAGGCGATAACCAACGCGCCCAGTGAAATACGTTGTAGGTCGATCTTGAAGTACTGCATGAAAATGAATGTACCGAATACGGTCAATAGCAGTATCAAACCAATCAATAGGCCCGATCTTAGTCCCATGAAGAACAGTAACACCACGATTACGATCGCAACCGCCTGCCCTAAACTCACCACAAATCCGCTTACCGACTTGTTCACCTCTTTAGGTTGGTTATAAACCTCGGAGATGTCGATACCGACGGGTTGTTGATATTTAAGCTCGGCGAGTCTTCGATCAAAGTCTTCACCCACTGCGACCACGTTCACGCCTTGCGCAAAAGAGACACCCAGGTTAAGCGCGAGTTCGCCGTTATAACCAATGATGTTACTCGGTACCTCAACGTAACCACGGGTTACATTCGCCACATCTTTTAGATAGATAAGCCCTTGAGCGCCACCTTCCGTAAGAATCAAATCTCCAAGCTGTTCAACGTTTTGGAACTCACCCGTTGGATGGATTCGAATATATTCATCACCAATCCTTACCGCTCCTGCACTTGATACAATATTTTGAGTCGATAAAAGGTTAAATACCGTGCTTGGAGACAGACCCAGAGAGCTTATCCGTTTCATCGATATCTCAATGAACACTTGCTCTTGTTGTTGGCCGGAAACGGAGACTTTACTGACCCCATCAACCAACTCTAGCTCTCGCCTTAGGTAATCAATGTAATCCAGCAGCTCTTTGTAGCTATAGCCATCCCCCGTCACCGCCAGCAAAATACCGTAAACGTCACCGAAATCATCGATGACTTGAGGATCATTGACGCCGGGTGGCAGTTCAACCTTGAGATCATTCACTTTTCGGCGAAGTTCATCCCATATTTGCGGAAGATCATCTGGGCCGTAGTTGTTCTTCATCGTCACCGTTACCTGTGATAGGCCGCGGCTAGAGATAGAGTTCACTTCGTCCACATAGGTAAGTTGTTGAATCGCTTTTTCTAGTGGGTAAGTAACTTCTTCTTCAACTTGTTGAGGTGTGGCCCCTGGGTAAGAGGTCACAACCATCGCATCTTTGATGGTAAAGGCAGGATCTTCTAAACGACCCAAGCCGAAAAAGGCAGAGACACCACCAATAAGAAAGATCAGAGATAGCATCCAGCTAATGACTTTGTTACGTATAAAGTAAGAAGCAACACCTGTGATCTGATCATCACCCTGTTGATCGTCATTTTGGGGCTTGTTATTTACTTCACTCATTGTTCGTCTCCTGAGACAATACTTCCACTGTCATCCCATCTCGCAATCGCGATACGCCTGCAACAACGACATGCTGCCCCATTTCTAATCCTTTCATGATCTGCAATGTTTTCTGATTGGCTTTTCCTATTACGACTTGCTGTTTTGAGACGGTACTGTCGTCATTAAGCACCCATACATAAGAGTTCTGGCGCGTTAAATCATCGCCATCCGCATTAAACACAGCTTCGATTGGGATAAGTACCCCAGCTTTTAACTCCAAGCCGATATCTCGCCCATTTGACGTCACCTCAACGGCCATACCATCCAGAATCAAATCATCTTCCGGCATAGGTAGAGCAAGCGTCACCGTGAACGTGCCCGTGCTTGGGTCAGGTTCAGTGGTAAACTCCTTAATAGCCGCCGTGTATTCATTGCCACTGGGTACTCTTACCACAGCCTCAACATTCGATAACAGCTGTTCGCTAGGCTGATTCACGTAAATCTGGTCAGGCAGTTGGATAACAACCTCAACATCCTCGACACTGTGAATGTTCACGACCTGCTGGCCTACCTGAATATTTTCATATTGATCGACACTGACACGAGAAATGATCCCATCAACAGGAGCACGAAGCTTAGTGAACGACAAGCGCAGTTTTGCGAGTTCCAGCTCGGCATAAGCGATCTGGCGTTGAGCAGCAATTTCATCAAACTGTGACTTCGCCAATAAGCCTTTCTTCACTAACGGACTTGAACGTCTGTATTGGCTGTTAATTACCGTGTAACGCGCCTGAGCATTGTCGACATCCAGTTGATAATCGGTAGGGTCAAGCTCTGCAATGATGTCTCCTTGTGAAACACGCTCACCTTCTTTCACATCAAGCTTATTGATTTCACCAGCGACTCGAAAGCTGAGATGAGCCTTCTCGGCAGCGTTTGCAACCGCTGGGAAATAGAGTTTGTCGCTAAAGTCGATGACTGAAATCTCGATAGCTTTAACCAAGGGCGTGTTATTCACTTCTACAACTTGTTTATCTTCACAAGCCGTAAGTAAAGCCAAACACGACAGTCCAGCGGCCACTTTAAGTGTTTTCATGTTATAGCCCCCTTTCCTTGATCCACTCTCGAACTTTAACGCCCGGTTCAAGACCATTAACACCAGAAGTTACGATGCGATCACCATCGTTCAACCCTGAAACAATATGGCGCTTTTCATCGATGATGATTGCGACATTTTCAACAATACCGTCGCTATTCACGCGCCACACAGAGACATCATCGCCATCAGTCATCATTGCTGATGTGGGAATTTTTGTGGCGGCTGCTAACGCTGAAACTAAATGAACTGTGCCTGACATACCCGGCAAAATACCAACATCGGTGGGTCTTTCCATTACCATGGTGACTTTGTACGACCCGGTTTTGGGATCCGCTTCAGTATCAACTTCTTGGAATGCTAAAGCGTAGGAGCTACCAGGGAAAGCATCAAAAACCATGGTTGCATCCGTCTCAAACCCTGAAGAAAAGCGCGTGATAAGTTGGTCGGGTAATAAGAATACGACTTTGAGGATTTGATTCGTTTGAATATTCATCACGCCTTGTTTAGCCGCAATGTATTCATGGTTTTCAGCAGGAATGATGGAAATGGTTCCGTCATACGGCGCAACCAAAGTGGTGTAGCGAAGATTCGCGTTAGCTTGATTAAGCACCGCGCGAGCTGAATTGTGGTTCGCTTTCGCTTGGTCGAAATCTTGCTCTGATACCACACGATCTTTACGAAGTTTGATCGCACGTTGATATTGAACATCGGCTAGCTGAAAATTCGCTTTTGCTTGCTTCTCGAGTAGTTGATATTCATCGGGATTTAACTTAGCAAGCTCGTCGCCTTTAGACACGTGCTGCCCAGCGGTCACATCGATGCTCTGCAATAACCCAGGAACACGGAATGCGAGTACCGCTCTGTCACCAGCTTCTGTGGTGGCTGGAAAGCTACGTTCAAAAGCATTACTACCGACGGAGACAGTGAAGAGTTTGGCGGGTCTAGAATCAGGTTCAGGTACGGGAGGAAGCTCCTTACCACACCCAGACAACCCAGCTAAGGCTGTCAATAGGACAACGGAGGCTCTATACATTAGTGATCATCCATAACTATAAATATTTTTATAACATAGATTAATTACATGTAACTTACCAGTTATCGTAAGATTTATTTAGACAAAATTATTAAAAAAAATAACGGCTTGGAATAAATTTTCCTAAACCGTTATCTAATGTTTTTCAGGTTTACCACTACATGTTCTTAAATGCGCGGTCGACTTTGAAAGTATCCGAAGTCACATAAGCTTCCATATTGCGGACACTGGTCTCTAATTTCTGGAAATCACCCTCTAAAGTGCCCAGTAACGACTCTGCGGTTTGCCCTTTTTCCCAAGGTTTTTGCTTGAGCGTGTGCTCTTGTTTGGCCTTCATCTGATCGACATACTGAGGTGGTTGTTTTTCAAGCATAAATGTCAAAGCTACATACGCTAATAACACCAAAAAGCTACCACCAAGCAGTGCCGCCGAGATAACCAAGATGCGAACCAACCACACTTCAAGGCCAAAGTAGTTCGCTAACCCTGCACACACTCCAGACAACTTACCGTTAATAGGATCGCGATACAGTTCTCTACTCATAGTTTCGTCTCCAGTTAGGTGACTCCGCATCCAGTATTTTTTCTAGCGTTTTCACTCGATCTTGCATCGATTCAGCTTGAGCAGAAAGCTTGTGCAAACGCTGAAGATCCGTTTCTGAAAGACCATTACTGGATTTCTTCTTGCTGCGGTAATGTAAGAACAACCATAGCGGTGCCACGAAGATTAAAAAGACAATCAGTGGGCCTGCAATTAGAAATGTTGACATAGACAACTCCTAAAATTATTTATCGCGGTTTTCAACTTGTTGCTTCAGTTTCGCCAGCTCTTTTTCAATTTCATCTTGAGCTTGTAGATCTGCAAATTCTTGGTCTAACGATTTTGCGTTACCTGTTTTGGCGTAAACATCTGCTTCAGCTTCTAATTCATCCACTTTACGCGAGAATTGCTCAAACTTCGCCATTGCTTCGTGGGTTTTGCTTGAATGCAGATGCTTTTGAACATCACGACGATTGCTTGCCGCATTATTACGAATCATTAATGCTTGCTGCTTCGCACGTGTTTCTGCGATTTTGGTTTCAAGCTTGCCAATCTCACTGGTCAGCTTTTCGATGGTTTCGTGAACCAAGGTTTGCTCTGTGTGAAGGCTTTTGATTATATCTTCAAGTTTTTGCTTTTCTATTAGCGCCGCTCTCGCCAAATCTTCACGTTGTTTAGTTAGTGCTAGTGTCGCTTTATTTTGCCAATCTAGAATCTGAGTTTCGATAGCTTCAACTTTACGCGCTAACTCTTTTTTATCTGCGATAGCTTTAGCGGAGTTAGTGCGAACCTCAACCAGCGTATCTTCCATTTCTTGGATAATCAGGCGAATCATCTTTTCAGGATCTTCAGCCTTGTCTAAAAGTGCACTGATGTTCGAATTTACAATGTCTGCAAAGCGAGAAAAAATACCCATGAGGAACTCCTTAATTACAATGATGGCAAATGTGCTTTAAAGCGTTATTCGATTTCTCAATCCACTTGCTCAAAAATTTACGTTTGTTGTTAAACCTACCATAAGTAATCCAAGTAACGTGCCAACTTTTAAGCCATTTATTATCAGATACTTACAATAAAATGGTGATTAACCCGAACCATGCTATGATGAATTTAGCCAAGTATTGGTATTTTTCACCACTACGACTCTTATACTTAAGCTATTTACATGATGTGATTTAAATAAAGCCCTCTAAATCACATCCATCGGCGCTCAAATCACACAAGGACCCGCTATGCAGCAGAACCTCATTGGTGAATCACCCAGTTTTCTCTCCGTTTTAGATAAAGTGTCCCAACTCGCACCAATCGAAAGACCGATTCTGATCATTGGAGAGCGTGGTACGGGTAAAGAGTTGATCGCACAAAGACTGCATTACCTTTCAAGACGTTGGGATCAACCTTTGATCTCATTGAACTGCTCAACCCTCAGTGAAGGTTTGATTGATTCTGAGTTGTTTGGTCATGAATCGGGGTCCTTTACGGGTTCGAAAGGTCGTCATCAGGGTCGATTTGAAAGAGCGGAAGGTGGAACACTGTTTCTTGATGAGCTCGCGACCACGCCCCTAGCCGTTCAAGAGAAGCTATTGCGCGTTATTGAATACGGGCAGTATGAACGTGTCGGCGGACAAAAAGCTTTAAGTGCCAACGTAAGACTGGTTTGCGCGACCAACGCTGACTTGCCAGACATGGCATTAAGGGGCGAATTCAGAGCCGACTTATTGGACAGGCTCGCGTTTGACGTGATTACTATACCCCCTCTTCGAGAGCGAAAAGAAGACATCACGCTGCTGGCAGAATACTACGCCATTAAGATGTGCCGTGAATTAGAATTGGAGTTGTTTGTTGGCTTTGCTCCGTCTGCCGTTGAGGCGCTGCTGGATTATTCATGGCCGGGGAATGTGCGAGAACTCAAGAACGTTATTGAGCGCGCAGTCTACCAGCACGGTAAAGACCCATATCCTATTGAATCTTTGGTGTTTAACCCATTCAAACCCGCATGGAAAATAGATCAAGATTCCACGCATGAAATTGGCAATGCGCCGTCCAACAGCCATACTTCATCAGAGAGCTTGTTTTCTTTGCCGCTTGATTACAAAGCATGGCAAGAACAACAAGACATCAAGCTACTCAACCAAGCCCTCAAACAGAGCAAATATAACCAGAAACAAGCCGCAGAATTACTTGGGTTAACCTACAACCAATTACGTGGAATGGTGAGGAAGTACGCGATTGTCGGACAAGCTAACGATAAATAGCTGTCCACGCTTGATTATTATTTGGAGCCGAATAAATAAAATGTTAAATTGTCCGGATCTTGAGGCTCCTCTAACGCCTCGTTTCGAAAAGTATTTCTTTTTATGAAAGCACTAATAAGACTATCACTGAGCATCTGCACGTTGAGCTTTCTCGCTGGATGTGGTGAGAGTGTGAATCACGAGCAAATCCGTGAAAAAGGCTTCATTTATTGCGGCCAAGGTAATCCTAGTACCTTCAATCCACAGCTAGTTGATAGTGGCATTACCGCAGAATCGCTGAGTCCTCAAATCTTCGATACACTGCTCACTCTTGATCCGATGACGTACCGACCAAAACAGAACTTAGCGACAAGTTGGTCTGTTGATAAATCAGGTACAGAATACACGTTCAAACTGCGCCCAAATGTTGCGTTCCAAACCACAGACTGGTTCACCCCAACTCGTAGCATGAATGCACAAGATGTGGTGTTTAGCTTTGAACGTGTCATTGATAGTTCAAACCCATTTCATTATGTGGGTGGCGGCCTATACCCATGGTTTGCCGGAATCGACTTCAAAAACCTGATTGTCGATATCACCGCAGTTGATGACCTAACGGTGAAATTCCAATTAAGTCGCCCAGACAATTCGTTTCTCAACAATATCGCCACCAGCTATGCAGTCATTCACTCTAAGGAGTATGCCAATCAGCTCATTGCAGCGGATGAGAAAAATCGAATCGATTCCAATCCAGTCGGCACTGGCCCTTTCTACTTAGATGAATACCAAATCAACGACCTAGTGCGCTTGAAAAAGAACAAGCACTACTGGAAAGGTGAAGTACAAATGGACCAAGTTGTGTTCGATACTTCGCAACGTGGAACAGGCACACTTGCCAAGCTTCTGCGTAGTGAGTGTGACGTGCTCAACTCACCAATTTCTAGCCAAATCCCTATTATTCAGGCTCATGAAGAGTTGAAGATTTCTGCTACTCCGGCGGTTAATGTCTCTTTCATCGCGCTGAATACTGAGCACCCTGCACTGCGTGACTCTCGAGTTCGTAAAGCGCTCAACTTAGCCATCAATCGTCAGAACATTCTTGATTCTGTGTATTACGGTACAGGAACCAAAGCCTACACCTTGCTTCCTCCGACTTCTTGGGCTCACCAAAAAGACAGCGTTCAAGTTCGCTACGACCGAAACTATGCGGTTGCGCTTCTCAAAGAAGCTGGCGTTGAACCTGGGTTAGAGCTTTCAATGTGGGTACCACTAGAGCCACGCGCATACAATCCAAGTCCAAGAAAAACGGCAGAACTTATCCAAGCAAACTTAGCCGATATTGGTATTGAATTGAAACTCTATACCGACGACCGATTTGACCGCACACAGTTGTCCTCTATTTCCTCAACAGACTTGTTGCTTACAGGCTGGATAGGCAATACCGGTGACCCGGACAACTTCTTACGTCCGCTGCTCTCATGCAGCTCTGAGCGTGCAGGGTTAAACGTCTCGATGTGGTGTAATTCAGACTTTGATTTCCTTCTCGACTTAGCATTAGAGATCAATCAACAAAGGCACCGTGTGAACTTGTACCGACAAGCCCAAAACATTCTCAATGAAGAAGTTCCTGTGATTCCTTTAGCTCATGGCGTGCAATTTCGCGTGCACGATCGTTCGCTAACAGGCTTTAAAGCAAGTCCTTTCAATGCCCAACCTTTTGATCAAGTCAGAAGAGAGGTGCAGTAATGTTTTGGTATACATTAAGACGTGTAAACTTATTCGTTATTACGCTAGGAATTCTGACCTTGGTAGGTTTTTCCCTGCTTCGATTAGACCAAACCTCACCTTGGGCAATTCAAGATTTTTGGCCCGGTTGGATTAGCTATATCACTGAATTATCGACGCTAAACTTTGGCCTAAGCAAACACGGTGTGCCTATCATCGATGAGTTGGTCCTGGTGTTCCCTGCAACGCTAGAGCTGTGCTTCTTTGCCTTTGTGTTGGCACTCATCATCGGTATCCCTTTCGGCACCATTGCTGGTATGAGACAAGGTAAATTTGTTGATACCACCATATCGTTCACCTCAATGGCCGGTTACTCTGCGCCTATATTTTGGGTCGCGTTGCTGATGATCATGGTGTTTTCACTGCACTTTGAAATGTTCCCAGTTGGTGGCCGATACGACCTACTTTACGAGATTGAACACGTGACTGGATTCGCGATGATTGACGCCTTTTTTGCCGAGGGTCGCTACCGTGCGCACGCACTACAAAGTGTTATCGAGCACATGGCGTTGCCTTGTCTTGTTTTAGCACTGGCGCCAACGACTCAGGTCATCCGATTGATGAGAGCGTCAGTGGCTGAAGTAATGACGCAAAACTACATCCGCGCTGCGCGAATTAAAGGTCTTTCCACTAGAGAGATCATCACGCAGCACGTGCTAAGAAACGCGATACCTCCGATTATTCCTAAGGTCGGTGTTCAGCTATCGAGTATGTTAACGCTTGCTATTGTTACCGAGTCTATCTTTAACTGGCCGGGCATTGGCCGCTGGTTATTGGATGCCTTATCGAATCAAGATTACGTTTCAATTCAAGCTGGTGTAATTGTGGTGGCTACCTTAGTTTTGACCGCTAATATTCTGTCCGATCTACTGGGCGCGATGATCAATCCACTGGTAAGGAAGGAATGGTATGCTAACAAATAACGTCTACCAAGAAGAACAGATTCCAACCCAGTTCGAACGTTTCTGGCGCAGCTTCCGCAGCAATAATCTAGCTATGTTTGGCTTGTGGTGTTTGGTGCTTATCATTCTGGTCACCGTCACTTCACCGTGGCTAGCCCCGCATGATGCACAAGAACAAACCGGTCACCTATTAACGCCGCCCTCTTGGGATCCTGCGGGAAAGGTAGAATACTTTTTGGGTACGGATGACTTAGGCAGAGATATTCTCTCTCGCCTAATAATTGGCTCTCAGTTAACCTTCGGCGCCGCGGTGGTGATTACCTTTATCGCAGCCGTCATTGGTTGTCTGATTGGCGTACTTGCTGGTATGACGCGCGGTTTACTATCAAGCACGCTAAACCACCTGCTTGATACTGTTATGTCGATTCCATCTCTTCTGCTGGCGATTATCTTCGTGGCATTCCTTGGCTTTGGGGAGTTTAATATCTTGCTCGCCTTGTGCTTGGCACTGATCCCGCGCTTTATACGCTCGGTGTACATTGCCGTGCATGCTGAAGTAGAAAAAGACTATATTCTGGCTTCTCGCCTTGATGGTGCGAACGATTTTTACCTGCTATGGAACTCAATCCTTCCGAACATCCTTACCGTGATCGCTCTTGAAGTTACGCTGGCACTGTCAGTCGCAATTCTTGATATCACGGCTTTAGGTTTCCTAGGGCTTGGCGCTCAAGCACCGAGTACCGAATGGGGCTCCATCTTGGGTGATTCGGTCGAGTTGATTTACCTTGCGCCATGGACAGTTACCCTACCCGGCTTAGCTATTATGTTTACAGTTATCGTGATTAACCTCGTCGGTGAAGGTGTTCGCCAAGCGCTAAATGCAGGAATCGAATAATGCCGTTACTTGATATTCGACATCTAACCATCGAGATTGAGACCCCTCAAGGGATGGTTAAAGCCGTAGATCGAATGAGTATTACCCTCAATGAAGGGGAAATTCGTGGCTTAGTAGGTGAATCAGGCTCAGGTAAGAGTTTGGTTGCAAAAGCGATCGTCGGAGTATGTAAAGAAAACTGGAAGGTTTCTGCAGACCGAATGCGCTTAGGTAATATCGACCTACTGCAACTGACGCCGAAAGAAAGACGCCGAGTGATCGCCCGCGATATCGCAATGATCTTCCAAGAGCCATCAACGTGTCTTGACCCTTCTGAAAAAGTAGGTAACCAGCTCGTTGAAGCGATCCCTTCCCATTCGTTTGAAGGTCGTTGGTGGCAACGATTTAAGTGGCGTAAGAAGCAAGCGATCGCATTACTACACAAAGTCGGCATCAAAGACCACTCTCGCCTAATGGACAGTTACTCTTATGAGCTGACAGATGGTGAGTGTCAAAAAGTCATGATCGCAATGGCGATCGCTGCCAAGCCAAAAGTCTTGATTGCTGACGAGCCAACCAACGATTTAGACCCAATTACACAGTCTCAAATATTGCGTCTTTTGAGTCGTATGAACCAGATCAATAACACCACCATCGTGTTGATCGGCCATGACTTAACCACCATTACCCAATGGGCGACTCGCATTACCGTGATGTACTGTGGTCAATCGGTAGAATCCGCTGATACACCGAAGCTGTTGGATGCACCAAAGCACCCGTACACCGTTGCTTTGTTAAAAGCGATGCCAGACTTTAACGACTGGATTCCCCACAAGGAGAAGCTCCAGTCTTTGCCGGGGTCAATTCCACCGCTGCAACATCTTCCTATTGGTTGTCGATTAGGGCCTCGCTGCCCATACGCACAAAGGCAGTGTGTCGAGATCCCACATACGAAACGTATCAAGAACCATAAGTTCAACTGTCACTTCCCTCTGAATATGGAGAAGAAAAAGAAATCATGAGTGCATTATTAGAAGTCAGTGATTTGTCTAAAGACTTTACGACTCGCTCTGGTCTTTTCCGTAAAAAGATTCATCAGGCGGTGAAGCCAGTTAGCTTTTCTCTTGAAGCAGGCCAGACAATTGGTTTTATCGGCCAGAATGGTTCTGGCAAATCAACATTAGCCAGAATGCTCGCAGGCATGGTGGAGCCAACCGCAGGCGAGATCCGCGTGAATGGCGAAAAGCTAGAGCACAAAGACTACTCGACTCGTTGTAAGCTGATTCGAATGATCTTCCAAGATCCGAATACGTCACTTAACCCGCGCATTCAGATCGGTCGAATTCTTGAAGGTCCATTAAAGCGAAACACCAACATGCCTCCAGAAGCTCGTATGCGTCGTGTGAAAGACACACTACTGCGCGTAGGCCTTCTACCGGAACATGCGTATTTCTACCCTCAGATGCTTGCTGCAGGCCAGAAACAAAGGGTTTGTTTGGCTCGTGCCTTAATACTTCAGCCATCCATCATTGTTGCTGATGAAGCTTTAAATGGTTTGGACATGGCAATGCGCTCGCAAATCATCAATCTGTTCTTAGAGTTACAAGAAGAGATGGGCGTATCGTTCGTTTATGTATCTCAACACCTCGGTATTGTTAAGCACATTACCGACAAGATTATTGTCATGCATGAAGGCAATGTGGTTGAGAGTGGGGAAACAGATCAAGTGCTAACCAATCCAACTCACCAAATCACCCAAAGATTGGTTGAGAGCCATTTCTCCAAAGCGCCGAACCACTAACCTGGAATCACGCTACATTTAGCAGAGGGGAAAAGTATGTATCGAACAGCTTCAATGCTTCCCCTCTTGTTGGTGCTGTTGTCCTTTAACGCGACAAGCACACCGCTCACATGGCTAGATAGAAGCTTCGTCGAAACTGCCTTTTATAACGTCGCGCTTCAACACGAATACTCCCAAGGCAACAAACCGCTCGCCAAGTGGAAACAACCGATCAAGATTTGGATCGATCATCGAGTGGGCGATGAGGAACTGCATCAAGAGATCACAGAGCTTCATATCAAACACTTATCTGAAGTCACCCAACATCCAATAACAATCGTCAGTAAAGAGTCCGAAGCGAACGTTAAATGGATATACACAAGGCAGAGCCAGTGGGTATCTGAGGCGAAATCGGTGCTCAAGCTCAAATCAACTCAACATTTAAATAGCGCCATCTGCACGGCGGGCTATAGAACCAATTCTAAAGGCGAGATTGTATACGCTGGGATTGTAATCCCGGTTGATCAGGCAAGATCGCGAGGTAAGCTGGTCGCCTGTATCGTGGAAGAGATCACACAAGTTCTAGGCCTGCCGAATGATTCAGATAAAGCCTACCCTTCTATTTTCAACGACCACACGCCAGAAGACTTATTATCGCCGTTAGACGTAGTGCTACTGCAATTGCTGTATGAACCAGAATTGAAAGCTGGAATGACAAAATCTGAAGTAAAACCTATCGTTCGAAAGATACTCAAGAGATACAGCAAAACAGGTGTGCTTCAGCAAGCTTCTAAAGCCGCACAGCAAGCGCCTTTGTATCAGTTGATTGGGTATTGACGAATATACGTTGGAAGTAACTTAGATGGGATAATTGAATGATAGCGCTGCCTAAGAAAGGCAACGCTGACTTACGATGTTACTGTATTACGAAAGAACTAGCGCTTAGCTGCCTGCTTTTTCAATTCGAAGTCGAACTCATCCGGGAACAAGATAACGCCTTCTTCTTGCTCGTTCGGGAATACTACAACAGCAAGTTCGTCGTCTTCTAGACCGTTCGTCCAGCGACTGTGCCATTTGTTCAACGAAATAGACTCAGCTTTACACTCAGACCAATCACCCGTTGCCCATGATTCTGCGAACTCTTGGTTTGGCCATACTGGAACACAATCTTCATCTTCTGTGTTCAGCATTACACAACCGTGTTCATCGGTTAAGATCCATACTTCACGGTTTGCTACGATTTCTTTCACACAGTATTTCAGGCGTTGCTCGCCCGTATACTTGTTGATTTCAGCGATTTTTTTATCGTCTAGCTGTGTAGTCATCTTAATTTCCTACTTTAGTCAGTAACTTTGCTCTTAAAGCTATTTTATGCCGAGTGTTGTTAACTTCAAACATTATCGATGAAGAAGAAAGTCTACTTCAAAGAAAAACGCCTGCTAAATAAGCAGGCGTTTAATATTAAGCGACTTGATTAAACAAGCTCACCTTGTAGCCAAGGCCAGCCTTGCTTCTTACGGCTTAGTGTATTTTCCATCATTAATACGCCGCCTTTCTCGTGCTTAACCAATTTCTCAGCCCACTCACCTTTGTATAGAAGACGAGTTTGAGCAGTAGTGATATCTGTTAGCATTACCGCAGCGAACGCTAGACCGTCTTTCTCACAACGCTCTTCAAGATCAGCTTCTAGCGCTTCGATCATGCCGTCTACTTGCTCAAGAGTCGCAAGTTCAACTTGACCAACAACAACATCACGACCGTTGAATGGGTAGCCTTTAAGGTCTTTTTCTACTAGCTGTGCAGCAGATAGGCCTTCGATGTTTGTTTTTGCGATTAGAAGCGCTTTGATGAATGCATCAACGTCAGTTACGCCAGCAATTTCAGCAAGCTCAGCAACCGCGTCTTTGTCTTTTTGAGTACATGTTGGAGAAGCGAAACCCACTGTGTCTGAAAGAATTGCAGACATCATTAGTTTAGCGATTTGTTGAGAGATTGCGTGACCTTCAATCTTGAACATGTTGAAAAGTACAGTGTTTGTACAACCAACAGGCCAGATCCAAGCTTCCATTGGGTTTACTGTCATCACGTCGCCTAGACGGTGGTGATCAACAATACCTACGATCTCTGCATCAGCAACATCATCTGGTGCTTGTGCTAGATCTGAGTAGTCTACTAGCCAGATTTTCTCACCAGCAACAGAAGTACGAAGCTCTGGCTTTTCAGCACCAGCGACTTCTAGAATGTGTTGAGTTTCGCGGTTGATCTCGCCTTGGCGAATTGGTGTCGCTTCCTCGCCACGAGCCTTAAGAAGCTCAGTTGCAACTAACGCACTACAAATACTGTCACTATCAGGGTTTTTGTGACCAACAACTAAAATCATGTTTCTTCCTATTACACTAACAATTATGACTCTACCTTTAGAGCCTCTCTTTATTAGCCATACTTTACCTCATTTTTTTAGATTGGTCATGTTTCGTGGGTTTAGCCAATAGTAACAATAGATAAAAAAACAACTAATGCAATTGATAATTATTATCATTCGTATATATTTATCTTAAGCCACTAATTTTGAGTAACACCTATGGATCGACTAATCTCTTTTTTGCCAAGCAGTAGTGCTGCGAAAACAACTCAGTTTTCACTGTCATTTAAGCGCCTGCTTTTGCCTGTCTCACTTGCAGCTTTAGTTATGGCGCCTGCCACGCGAGAATTGACGGTCACTACCTTGTCAGACGCGTTTTGGGCAGTGTCTTGTTATGTTGCTTTAACCTTGGCTATTTACCACTGGTTAAGTCTGTACATAAACAAAGATAACGTCTTCAATAAGCTCGTCCATCAATCTCGTTCAAACCAAGTGGTATTCGCGGCTCTCATGGGCGCGTTGCCCGGCTGTGGCGGTGCGATAGTGGTAACCACACAATTTATCTCGGGAAAACTCGGATTTGGTGCGGTAGTTGCGGTGCTCGTCTCAACCATGGGTGACGCGGCGTTCCTGCTCATAGCGAGCGAGCCTAAGACAGGTTTAGCCATGATGGCGATGGGCGTGATCGTGGGTACTGCGTCAGGCCGAATCATTAACTTGTTTCACGCAGACGACTTCTTACGCCCAAAAAAAGCAGAGAAAAATGAAGTGGTGAGCAGCTGTGCTTCTCAATCTCAAGACAAAGAATCGGTCTCTAAAAAAGCGATAAACCTGCAAGGTTACCTGTGGTCTGTACTGATTATTCCGGGTGCTGCCGTTGCCCTACTTGGCTCTTTTCAAGTCGATGTGAACGAGCTGCTCGCTTTGCCTGAAATGTCGATGGAATGGGCGGGGACAGTTTTGCTGATCAGCTCGATGTTTCTGTGGGGGCTAACCCGTGAAATTGAGGATTACAAATCAGCCGTGAGTGAGGACGAAAAGTGTATAGGCTCTCACCCATTGCAAAAGACCGCTCAAGATACAAACTTTGTCACCGCTTGGGTGGTGGTTGCCTTTCTTTTCTTTGAATTTGGCTCTGTGATAGCAAATGTTGATTTTGCGACGCTATTCTCAAGCTGGGGCATCATGCTCCCCCTGGCTGGCGTGTTGATGGGTTTGCTACCGGGCTGTGGACCGCAATTATTGGTCACTAGCTTATACCTTTCAGGCGCCCTGCCACTTTCGGCTCAGGTAGGTAACGCAATTTCAAATGATGGTGACGCGCTATTCCCTGCGATTGCGATGGCTCCCAAAGCGGCACTGGTCGCGACCTTATACTCTAGTGTGCCCGCACTAATCTGTGCTTATAGCTACTGGTTTATATTTGAGATCTAACTTGAGTAGAGTTAACTCCATAGGCTTCTGTAAGGTCGGTACTTTGTATCGGCCTTTTTGTTTCCGCCTGCTTAAGTCTTTCCACAGGTTCTTTTTACATTCCCTTCCTGCTTCACTGCTTCTACCACCTCTCTCAAACAGCGCGTTACAGCCTGTCTCAAAAACGCCCTCTATTAGCCCTGTATAATGCTTATTTAGAAACACCAACACTGATATCAAAAATACAAAAAGCCCCTGTAAGAGTGCTTACAGGGGCTTTAATTCAAGCTTTAATCTTGGTTCTTAAGACAAGACTTAAGAAACTTCGATTGGACCACCGAATGAAGTTACTGGAGGCAGTTTGCCTTGGAACTTCTCGAAATCAACCAAACATGTGTTTGCTGACGTTGCTTGAGCAAGTTCAGACGTACCGATATCTTGAGTCAGTGTGTTTGGATCGCCGTATGTATCTAGCGCGCCCACTTTCTCGTTGATCGGAC
Organism: Vibrio sp. 10N.239.311.G01; assembly: GCF_041465805.1. NCBI lineage: Bacteria > Pseudomonadati > Pseudomonadota > Gammaproteobacteria > Vibrionales > Vibrionaceae > Vibrio > Vibrio sp. 10N.239.311.G01. The sequence continues at coordinate 135,565 of NZ_JBFSRM010000004.1, read as the reverse complement.
CGTACCAAGCACCTTCTTCGATACGAACAACACCAGGAGCGTAGCTATCCATTAGAACAGCACCTGCTAGTAGTTGACCACGGTCGTTAAACACACGTACTACATCGCCATCTTTGATGCCTTTCTTCTTAGCATCTACTGGGTTGATGTAGATTGGCTCACGGCCTTGTACCGCGTAAGTCGCACGCCACTCTTCAGATTCACACATCTGAGAGTGAAGACGCTTGTCTGGGTGACAAGATTGTAGCCAGTACGGGTGCTTGTCAGAGCCTGGACCACCGTGTGAACGTTCAGATTTCTCGAACCACATTGGGTGTTCTTGACAGTGCTCGTAGCCCATATTGCCAACAGTACGGCTTGTGATTTCGATGAAACCAGAAGGCGTGCCTAGTGCGTTGATCTCTGGATCTTCACGGAATGAAGCGTGACGAGTCCATGGCTTACCTTTGCCGAAGTCTAGGAAACCTTTCTCCCAGAACTCAGCAAACTCAGGCATTTCGAAGCTACCTTCGTTTGATGCGCGACATTCGTCGTACAGAGATTTAACCCACTGCATTTCGTCCATACCACGCGTGTAATCGTCGTAACGACCCCAACGCTTAGTTAGGCTAGACATGATCTCGAAGTCAGTCTTAGACTGGAACAGAGGATCCACTAGCTTGTGCATTGCGATCAAACCACGGCCAGAGTATGCGCCATAACCATCAATATCGTTTCGTTCCCACTGAGTACATGCAGGAAGCACGATGTCAGAGTGACGACAAGTTGCAGTCCAAGCAAAATCAACAGCCACTACAGTTTGTAGGCTCTTGAATGCTTTACGCATCTTGTTGCGATCTTGGTGGTGGTGCCACGGGTTGTTACCACTAAATACCATCATCTTGATATCAGGTAGTGTTACCGTTGAACCATTCGCTTTGATCTTCTTACCAGGCTCTAGCAAGCTATCAACCCAACGAGCAACTGGGATTACGCGGCTGTAGCCGTTGTAATCTGTGTTGGTGTACTTAGGTGATTGACCTTGGTCGATGTTCAGCGGGAAAGAACCCGGAGCAGCGAAGCCAGTTGAAGATACACCGATACCAGAGTAGTGGTGACCGTAAGAGATACCACCGCCCGGTAGACCAATTTGGCCAACCATTGCTGCGATAACTGCACACATCCAGTAAGGCTGTTCACCGTGCTCTTGACGTTGGATACTCCAACCAACAAGAATCTGTGTACGACCGTTAACCAGCATCTTAGCGAAGTCACGAATAGAGTCCGCGCTTGCGCCACAGATAGCAGAAGCCCATTCTGGCGTCTTCTCAACTCTGTCTTTCGTTTCACCTTGAACGTACTTGATGAAATCTTCAAAACCTAGACAGTAAGTTTCGATGAACTTCTTGTCGTATAGGCCTTCGTTGTAAAGAACGTGAGCAACACCAAGCATGAACGCCACATCAGTTTGTGGGTTGATGTACATTTGCTCGTTTTCTAGGTAACGACCTGTTTTGTTTTTAACAGGGTCAACAGAAACAACGTTGATCTCTTTCTTAGCAACTTTTTCTTTCAGCTGTTCTAGGTATGCGAACGACTCGTGAGTCTCACATGTCCAACCTACTTGAAGGTTTTTAACTGGATCGTTACCCCAAAGAACAATGTTGTCACTGTTTTCTAGGATAAGTTCCCAAGATGTACCTTGTGCGTAAACTTCAGTAGAACCTAGCACGTAAGGCATGATCGTTTGACCAGCACCTGTTGAGTAGTCACCGATTTTCTTCACAGAGTAACCGTGAAGTGCCATTGCACGTTGCATGTGGTTAGTACAGCTATGGAACTGACCTGTTTGTCTCCAACCAGTTTGACCTGTATGAAGCGCCCATGGACCGTAATCTTTCTGTACGCGCTCTAGCTCGCGGTAAACAAGGTCTAGTGCCTCATCCCAAGTCACACGAATAAAGCGGTTGTTACCACGCGTGTCTGCGCTGTACTTATGCTTCTTCAACCAATCTAGGCGAACCATTGGGTAACGCACACGTGATGGACTGTAGATAATACCTTTAATACCTTTCAACATCTCAGTTGGGTGTTGATCGATTTCTAAAGGTTTAATTTCTTGCACTTTACCCGCGTAAACGCGAGCTCGGAATGCACCCCAGTGAGAACCAGAGACTTTCCACGCGCCGTCTGTTTCTGCAGCAGACGCTGATGCCGACGCCAATAAGCTTGGACCGATAACCGATGCCGCACTTGTAGTAGCGACACCTTTCAGGAAACTTCTTCTTGTAATTGCCATTGTGTTACTCCAATTGACGTCTTATTAGTGATGGCCTTCAGAAAAATCTGATGAGTGCTTCTGTAGATACTTAAGAACCAATGCTTCTGTATCTGTATCGAAGTTAACGAATGCAATCATACCATCTAGCATGCCTACCCAACCGTTAGCGCTGAAGTGAGCTTCATCTGGCTGTGAGTGACACGTTGAACAGTTAGATTGGTACGCTTGACCAGCTGCGTTCCAGATTGCATCGAAGTTATCAACCATAGACTCTTTCTTCATCCAAAGTGCTAGGTTAACTTCTTCCCAAGGAAGGCCAGTTAGCTCATCTTCTTTCTTCTCACCAACAGTGATTACGTCACTTTGAGATACTTCTTTCGTCAAGATTGCAGTCGAGATGTTCATACCGAAGTCTTCTTGGATTACACGTCCGAAGCCTTTCGCTTTACGCCAACCGTCGATTTGAATCTTGATCATGTCGCCTTTTTCGTCGATCACAGCAACTTTACTTGCAGGGCTTAATAGACCCGCTTCAACTTCAGCTGTTTCATCTGTGTACATTGGTAGGTGACGAATAGAGATCACGTCTGAACCATTTGCGTAAGATGTGCTGCTTGCTACGTTTTCTAGCTCGCCAACAATACCGCTCGCTGATGCCATATCTAATGGAAGGTTGTGAGCAATACCTTTGTGACAGTCAACACAGCTTTGATCACGCTCTGCCGCGTTCTTCATCTGGATACGCGCTGTTGGGCGCATGTTTTCGAAATCCATTGAATCGTAGTTGTGGCAGTTTTTACACTCTAGAGATTTGTTCGAAGAGAAGCGATCCCATTCGTGTTTAGCCAGTTCGATACGACGAGCTTCGAATTTCTCAGGCGTATCTAGGTCACCAAATACTTGAGCGAATACTTCTTTAGAAGCTTGCATCTTACGAGCGATTTTTGCTGTCCATTCATGTGGAACGTGACAGTCAGGACAAGTAGCACGTACACCAGAAGTGTTTTTCCAGTGAACCGTTTCTTGTAGTTCTACGTATACGTTGTCACGCATGGTGTGACAGCTTACACAGAATTCTTCTGTATTTGTGTGCTCTAGAGCTGTGTTAAAACCGCCCCAGAAAATAACACCGGCGATAAAGCCACCCATAGTTAGTACACCAAGACTGATGTGTACTGCTGGGCGAGTCATTGTGCGCCATAATTTAACTAAAAATGATTTCATGTTTAGCTCTCTTAAATATTGATTTTAAAAAATGTTGTTACTTAGAGGGCATTACATGCCGCCGTGAGCACCTGGAGGTCCGAATACAAACACTTGCAGTGCCCAAACTAGGAAGCCGTAACCGCCTACAAAAGCCACACTTAATATTGGGAAGAGAACCACCGCGATGAAGAGGAAAGACTTCCACTCCAGCGAATGTTTTTCGCTAGTTTCAATTTTATTAACATCACTCATACATTTTGCCTATTTTGTATTTAGTAATTTCGAGTAACCCATTCTATGGGGCTAAAGTTCTTAAGTATCTAACGACAAATTTTAGACCATACTCAAAGTAGGGTTCAATCAAATCTCCCGTTATAACCCTTGCTAATCAATACTTTTTTGAGCTCATCCAAAGTTGTTTTTAGTTAAACAAAGTTATTAAAAAGTATTAACAAATGTGAAGAATTAAGTATATTTCACAAATGTTAAATTCCAACACCTGTGCAACCGTATTGTAACCAATTTTAACGTTTTACCTACTAAGTAGTAGCCAAAAATGCCTCAAAAAACCAATATTTTGTGGTTTGATTGTTAAATTATTGATCGTTTTTCGAATCGATGACTTTGCAGTTGAAATGCATCATTTGGCACTTTCATATATGATAGAAGCCTTATTAAAAGGAAGCATTATGCAAGACGTTATTGATATATCTTGGTGGCAATTATTGTTTTTCAGTTCACTTCTCTTGCTGCCAATTGTAATCAACTACAAGCTAAAACTTGGCCTTGGCAAAGAGGCTTCTATCAGCATCATTCGCATGACTGTTCAGCTATTTCTGGTTGGCCTCTACCTAGAATACCTGTTCACTTTGAATAGCTTGTGGGTCAATTTACTGTGGTTATTTACGATGATTATCGTTGGGGCAAGCTCGATTGTTGAAAAGTCCAAGTTACCCCGAAACCTCTTGTTAGTCCCAGTCGCTGTGAGCCTAGCGGTAACCTGTGTACCCATTGTCTTGTTTATCTGCTTATTCATCATTAAACCAACACCGGTTTTTAACGCACAGTACTTAATCCCTATTGCAGGGATGCTGTTAGGTAATAGCTTAAGCAGTAACATCGTGGCATTGCAGAACTTGTTCGGTGCTTTTGAAACGCAGAAATCAGAGTACGAAGCGGCTATCGCTTTAGGTGCCTCTCCTTCCTATGCTGCAGCGCCTTTTGTGCGTAATGCTATACAGAAAGCGATGTCTCCTATTATGGCCTCAATGGCAACCACAGGCTTGGTAACGCTACCAGGAATGATGACAGGACAAATCTTAGGGGGTGCTTCACCAATGATCGCGATTAAGTATCAACTGATGATCATGTTGGCTATTTTCGTGATGATGAGCTGCTCCTTAGCGCTTGCACTTCACCTATCGTTAAAGACTTCTCTGACCAAAGAAGGGCGAGTTCTCGCTCAAATACAGCCTTCAAAATAACCTCCCGACTCATCTTAGATCTGGTTACTCACTGAATTTGATACAGGTTATCCACAGAAATTGTGGATAACCAAATCAATATAGATCCTTTTTTGTCCATTTCGGCTCGCGCAAAGATCATTGCCATTGATCCTTGGGTTATTTCAAAGACATATACACACGTGCAGAACTGCGTTGTTAAGCGTTCAAATGATAATTTAAGAATTCAACGAGTAAGTTTTCCACAAATAAAAAACGGCCTGCAATGCAGGCCGTCTTGTAAATGTCATAAGTCAGTTCAATGTTTCCACTCTGAGCTTTAACTAATCTTGTCATTGAGCTAGTCACACAAGCTTTGTTGATCCGCCATCTTTATTAATCGCGTAAATAAATCAACCAATACCACATGCCAACAAAGATACCGCCGCCGATGATGTTACCGATAGTAACGGGCAGCAAGTTGTTCATCAGAAAGTCCATCATGTTTAGGTCAACATAGTCTGCTGGATTAGCCCCTGTCATTGTCCAGAATTCAGTTGGAGCAAATGTTTTGATACCGATAGCTAAAGGAACTTGGAACATATTCGCAATACAGTGCTCAAAGCCCGATGATACAAACATCGCGACAGGTAAAATCAGTACTGCAATTTTGTCAGTCAGTGTTCGTCCACTAAACGTCATCCATACCGCGATACAAACCAATACGTTACACATGATGCCAAGCGCGATAGCTTGGATAAAACCATGGTGCATTTTGTGCTGAGAGATGGCCATGGCATTCAAACCCACTTGCCCATGGTCGAACATGTACTGTTTAGTCAGAAGCATGCATGCCACTAGCAATAAAGCACCAATAAGGTTACCGATATAAACGGTCGCCCAGTTCTTTACTAGGGTTCCCCAGCTAATCTTGCCACTTGCACGAGCAACAAGAGTGAGCACCGAACTGGTAAATAGTTCACCGCCAGTAACAACAACGAGGATTAGGCCCAAGCTAAATGCAAGGCCACCTAGGACGCGAGTAATACCCCAAGGTAAATCACCAGCGCCAGTGGTTACAATTGTGTAGAACACAAACGCAATACCGATATGTATGCCAGCTGAAATCGCTAGGAGAAAAGATTTGGTTGGATCTTTGGTTGCTTTACCTACGCCAATATCTGCAGCGCGCTCAGCCATTTGTGGCGGTAATAATGAGTCAAATTGGTTTAGATTCATGATGATTTACATTTTGAAACATGTTGTCGGGAGCGCGATAATCCTCTCTTTCATTTCTGAATTCAAGAGCTATTTGGGACTCAAAATACCTCCCACAACCTTGTGGAAAGGAAATAGCCCAAGTTATTCAAAATTCATACGACTTTAGTAGTAAAAAGAAAACTATGCTGAATGATTAGTTATCAGCATAGAAAATAACACATCTATAAATATCAACAAGTTACGTTAAAAATAAAAGAATAACGTACACTAAAATGGCTCACAGAGCGCTTTTATTTCTAGATTTTGACATAGATCAACAGAACGTAAAAAAGCGCCCTAAGGCGCTTTTAACTCAATCACAAATAAAGAAATTAGTGATGCTAAACCGAAGGTTCAATCACTTCTTCTGATGATTGTTCTAGGGTTGAATCCTCTAGAGTAGATTCAACAGCTGGGGACATCACATCAGAGTCACTTTCGTTGGCCACTTTGCCACCTAAGCTTTTCAAACTATCCACTAACTCTTCTAAGCTTTTAATGTGAGCATCACTCTTGGTAATCTGCTCACCGAGCAACTCACTGTGCTTGGTCGCTTCAACCAATTTCTGTGTTTGTTTCTGATTCTCACTTTCTAACTTAGCGAGTCGTTCAGTCAAAGTTTTAATCTCTGACTTTAATGACGCCGTCATGTCTGAGCCTTTCAGCGCTTTAACACTCGCTACAATTTTTTGAGACTGAAGGCGCAATACAACATCACGGTGATCTTCATCATTAACCACTTGTGAAATGCTCAGCAACTGATTCTCTGCATTCAAAACCGATTGTTCGAACTTGTCGCCTTTTACACTCGCGAGCACTTTTACTTCATGAGCGACACTGCTCACGTGGTTCAACTCAAACTCCGCAGCGTGTACCGCATCTTCAATGATCGACTTTTCACGGGGACTGGCTTTGACTTGGCTTTCTGCCAAAGCAATTTGAGATGCTGCTTTAGCAAACGTCAGTGGAGCAACGTCATCGAAATCTTCATCTTCCAAGAACTCTAATTCGTTCTTCAAAGGTTCGATGTATTTCTTATGTGCCACTTTGACTTCTAGTAAGCGAGCATTGTTAAGAAATTCCACCTGCGCTTCTTGAGCGTCTTCAAGCTCATCGACCAGAACATACTCAAACAACTCGCTGTATTCTGAATACAAACGTTTGTAGCTCGAGGTAAACATGGTATCTGCGCCAAGAAACTTCAGGTAATCCATTTGGACAATCGAATCCGCGAGTACTCGATCAGCCTTCTTCTTTAACACTAAGATCGAGTCATAGTTTGATTTGATCAAAGCGATTTTTTCATCGAAGGCTTCAGCGTAAGTTAGGCTCGAAAAAATGGAGTAACTCTTGGTTATCCGAGTTTCGTCTTTAAGTAAGTCCGCATAAATGCTTTCAGCATCATCCCATGCGTCTAATAGTTCATTGTAATTCTCTGGTGCATAGAGAGATAATTGAGCATGGTCTTCAAGCTTAACTTCCCATTCGGAGTAAACGCTTTGGACAGACTGAAATGAACGGACCTCTATTGTCGATTCATTATTGTTGTTTGTGGTTTGGTTCGCGTCTGTCTGCTCTGAGGGTGTACTTTGACAACCTGAGATAGCAAATAGCATACTGATCGTTAATGCTACTTTGTTCGCTCTCACTTATGCATATCCTTTTTATACAATATTCGCTCAATGCAAATTATTTCTAGTCACAATATATTACAACCACTTAGCAATAAACATCACTGATGATTTAAGTGGGTGCAAATCACCCAATATAACCAAAATAAACTCATCACTCGATGATTAATCAATCAATTTGGTATCACTTATCAATTCTCTTTATTTGCTATTGCCTGAGCCGAGAATGCGCACTAAGGTGAAGGTAGAGAACGTTATGAATATATAGGTCAATTATGAAGTACAACGCTGAACATATTGCTGATTTAAACCTCCTTCTTCAATTTGATGTAAGTAGTGCAGCTACTGGAATTAAAGTCCATCAAGAGGCAGCTCAAGAAACTCAAGACGCTGTTAAGCGCCTATTCGAAAAAAACCTTTGTACTCAGCCAGACGGCGGTTACCTAACAGATGAAGGTATCGAGATGGCAGAGCGCGCAGACAAGCTTCTTCGCGTACTAAACTAAAGCTCCATTGTTCTAGTAAAAACTCCACTTGCTTCGGCCGTGGAGTTTTTTCATTTTTGGGCAAAGCTTTGTTAGGCTTATTGTAAATTCGTCATTTGCAGTTGTGAGGAACACATGGCTTCTATATTTATTGTCGGTGCAGGATGGGTAGGTGTACCTTTATCTGAACATTTAGAAAAACATGGTAACCGAGTAGTGGTCACGAAAACGACCCAAGCGGGAGCAGATGCCATTGGTAGCGAACAAATTCCATGTGAAGTGTTTAGCTTTGATTCATCCGATCCACAACAGACTATCGGGCGACTCTATTCATTGTTACTCGAAAACAACACTGAAATTGTGATTGGCAGCTTCCCTCCTGGCTTTAGAAAAGGAGCAGGACAAGAGTATGCCGACTACTGGCAGCAACTCACCAATTCATGCCAAAAGGCCAACATTAAAAAGCTCATTATGGTTAGTTCAACTACGGTATACCCAACTAAGCCGGGTGTGCTGAACGAGCTGGATGCATCACTCCCTCTTTCGACCTCAGATAACGAGCACGCGTCTTTATTTTCCGATAACGCACGAATCATGCTGCAAGCTGAACAGTCAGTGATTGATTCCGGTATCGACTACACCATTCTTCGCTTTAGTGGCTTAATCGGCCCAAGCCGTCACCCATCACGCTTCGCAAGCAAGTTAAAGCAAGTCAGCACTCAAGCTCCAGCCAACATGCTGCACCTTGATGATGCAATTGGTGCTGTCGATTTCGCTATCAGTCAACTGCACAATGAAATAGTTAACGTGACCACACCAAATACAGTCAGTAAGGCGGAGTTTTATGCCGCGGCACTGAAAAGCGCCAACAGCAGTGAGCCTCTGCCCGCTGTTGTTGATACCCCAGACAAGTTAATCTCTTCGAAGAAGATTCTCGACTTAGGTTATTCATTTAAATTCGAATCCACACTGGACGCACTTCATGACTGAACAATCTATTGCTAACAAAAATCCCAACATAAAACTGCATCGCTCAGTCGACACCCTTTGGAACTTTATGTCGATGGGTCACAAGGTTACGCCTTCCGACTGTATCTTTGTATTGTGTAGCAACGATACTCGCGTAGCTGAATATGCAGCCGAGCTTTATCACCAACAGATCGCGCCTTACATCGTTTTTTCTGGCGGTGTGGGACGCTTTACCGAAAGAAGCTTTGAACGCTCAGAAGCAGAAACATTCGCTTCTATCGCACGAGATTGTGGCGTGCCTGACTCTGACATTATCATAGAGAAACACGCAACAAATACTGGGGAAAATGTACGATTCACTCATGAGTTGCTGACAGAAAAAGGGTTATCGCCGAAAAGGCTAACCTTAGTTCAGAAGCCCTTCATGGAGAAACGTACCTACGCAACCTTCAGTAAACAATGGCCTGACGAAACTTCCGAGATTACCGTGACGTCGCGATGGCAAACTTGGGATGATTACTTTAACGAAGAGTTGCCGTTAGATATGGTGTTAGGCGCATTAATTGCTGATTACGAGCGAATCAAATCCTACCCAGAGAAAGGCTTTCAGATTGAGATGCCGATCCCCGACGACGTTGACCACGCCTATCAAGCATTGAAGAAGCTCGGTTTCGAATAAGCAAAAGTTAGACTTTGAACAAAGTAAAAGCTCGGCAGGAAATAAAACAAAAGCTCGGCTTGGAAGAAAGCAAAACACAGGCCCAATAAACAAAAACGGTGACACTTGGTCACCGTTTTTCGTTCTTTCGCGTTAGCAAATAGATCGGCTTATTTACCCAACGCTTCTTTGTAGTGCAGACGGCAAACAGAAACGTATTTGTCGTTACCGCCAATAGCCACTTGGTCGCCCTCAGCAATCGCCACACCGTGCTCGTCGGTACGAATTACCATGTTCGCTTTACGGCCACAGTGACAAATTGTTTTAAGCTCAACAAGTTTATCTGCCCAAGACAGTAAGTAACGGCTACCTTCAAACAGTTCACCCAGGAAATCGGTACGTAGGCCGTAACAAAGTACAGGGATGTGCAGCTTATCAACCACTTCTGTTAATTGGTACACCTGCTCCTTCGATAAAAATTGGCACTCATCGATCAAAACACAATGACGCTTTTCTTCCTCATTGAGCTTTTTGATCGCATCAAACATGTTGGTGTCATTTTTAAACAGCTGAGCTTCAGATTGCAGACCAATTCGTGAGCTCACTTTACCGATACCATAGCGATCGTCCAAAGCTGCCGTAAAGATCACTGGCGTCATGCCACGTTCTTGGTAGTTGAATGAAGATTGAAGAAGCGTTGTTGATTTACCCGCATTCATTGCCGAGTAATAAAAATACATCTGAGCCACAGAAATATTCCTGTTAATTAAAAGTTGAAGATAGAAAAGGTGAAAATAGAGAATTCGTGCTAGAAAAAAGGGCTGAAAATCAGCCCTTTTTATAAGATTTACTTACGACGCCAAGTCGTACCTTCTGGGCCATCTTCCAGAACAATACCCAACTCGTTTAGCTTATCACGCGCAAGGTCGGCATTTGCCCAATCCTTTGAAGCACGAGAGTCGTTACGCAGTTTGATCAACGCTTCGATTTCAGCCACTTCGTCGTCGTTACCTGCCGCATCACCTTGTAGGAAGGCTTCTGGCTCTTGGTGAAGAATACCGATGATGTCTGCTAGTTCACGCATCAATGCACCCAGTCCGCTTGCTTTTTCAATGCTTTCAGGCTTGATACGGTTGATTTCACGAGCCATTTCAAACAGTACTGAATAAGCTTCAGGTGTGTTGAAATCATCGTTCATCGCTGTAGAGAATCGAGTCACGTACTCTTCGCCACCGGCAGGAGCGGCTGTAAGGTCTAGGCCACGAAGTGACGTGTATAGACGCTCTAGTGATGCGCGAGCTTGGTTTAGGTTATCTTCGCTGTAGTTTAGCTGGCTACGGTAGTGACCAGACATTAGGAAGTAACGTACCGTTTCAGCATCGTAATGTGCTAGCACGTCACGGATAGTGAAGAAGTTACCTAGTGACTTAGACATCTTCTCTTTGTCTACCATCACCATACCACTGTGCATCCAAGTATTTACATACTGAGTGCCGTGCGCGCAGCAAGACTGTGCGATTTCGTTTTCGTGGTGAGGGAACTGCAGATCTGAACCACCACCGTGGATATCGAAGTGGTTACCCAGAATAGACGAGTTCATTGCTGAACATTCGATGTGCCAACCTGGACGACCCGGGCCCCATGGCGATTCCCATGTAGGTTCACCTGGCTTAGACATCTTCCAAAGAACGAAGTCTAGTGGGCTGCGTTTTGCAGATTCAACATCAACGCGAGCACCCGCTTGAAGCTGATCAAGGTCTTGCTTTGAAAGCTTACCGTATTCGTCGAATTTCTTTACTTCAAACATCACGTCGCCGTTGCTTGCAACGTATGCGAAACCACGTTCAATCAGCTTTTCAACAAGCTCGATGATTTCAGTGATGTATTCTGTCGCACGAGGCTCAACATCTGGACGCTTCATGTTCAATGCATCAAAGTCAGCGTGCATCTCACCGATTAAACGCTCAGTCAGAGAGTCACAAGACTCACCGTTTTCGTTAGCGCGTTTGATGATTTTGTCATCGATATCTGTGATGTTACGAACGAAATTCAAATCGTAACCAAGGTAACGAAGGTAACGAGTTACTACGTCGAAAGAAACGAACGTACGACCATGACCAATATGACAGAGATCGTATATGGTTACCCCACAGACATACATGCCGACTTTGCCAGCTGTAATTGGTTTGAATTCCTCTTTCTGTCTTGTGAGCGTGTTATATATCTTCAGCATGATCTCTATCTATTTTATGGATTAATCAAAATAAGCTCGCAGTATAACAAGTCATACCTTAATAGGTAATCCCTAAAAGCAGGAATTATACCCATCACGGTAAGTAGATGGTTATAAATAGCGCAGAAAAAATGCTTGAGAACAAGGAAGCTCTTTTCGACAAAAAGTTTCGATAAGTAGTTATTCTACATTCAAAATTTCTAACGACGTTATCAAGTGTTTTAACAAGCTAGGATGGCCAGTTATTTACTACGATTGGTATTACCTCAAACATCCGAGTTAAGTTAATGATTTGGTGATTTGAAAGTCTGCCAACATGCGCTAGAATTCGAACTTCATATTAAAAAGACAGTAAGGTAACAATCATGATCATCCTTCACACAAATTTTGGTGATATCAAAGTTCAACTTAACGAAGAAAAAGCACCAGAAACAAGCGCAAACTTTCTACAGTATTGCCGTGACGGTTTCTACGACAACACACTATTCCACCGTGTTATCGATGGTTTCATGATTCAAGGCGGCGGCATGACTTCTGGCCTTAAAGAAAAGGCAACTCGTGCAACGATCAAGAACGAAGCAAACAACGGTCTAGCGAACAAAGTTGGTACGCTAGCAATGGCTCGTACTATGGAACCGCATTCAGCCAGCTCTCAGTTCTTCATCAACGTTAACGACAACTCTTTCCTAAACTTCCGTAGCGAAAGCCTAGACGGTTGGGGCTACTGTGTATTCGCAGAAGTTGTTGAAGGCATGGACATCGTAAACAAGATTAAAGGTGTTAGCACTGGTTCTATGGGTATGCACCAAGATGTACCTCTAGAAGAAGTGATCATCACTGGTACTACAATCGAAGCTTAATTCATCGCTTTCGGTTAGTATTGATGAGCCGATAAAATCAGGATATAGGGAGCGAATCGCTCCCTTTTTTTAGACCTATGAAAACATATTTTATATCAGATCTGCACCTTTCTCCGTCACGAGAAGACATCACAGACTGCTTCTTAACCTTTATGAAGAAAGAAGCCGTAGAAGCGGATGCACTTTACGTATTAGGTGACCTTTTCGAATTCTGGATTGGTGACGATGATAAGAGTGAATTCGCGACTTCTATCCGCCAAGCGTTTATCGACTTAGTGAAAACAGGCGTGCCTTGTTACTTTACTCAAGGGAACCGCGACTTCTTAGTCGGCAAAAAATTTGCTAAGCAAACGGGCGTACAACTTCTCGACGAAGTTTCTACGATCGATATCTACGGGCAAAAAGCGGTAGTATTGCATGGAGACACTCTATGTACTGAAGATGTAAAGTACCTCGCCTTTCGCGAAAAAGTGCATCAGCCATGGTTACAATGGGTCTTCAACCGAATTCCATTTTTCATCAAGAAGAAAATTGTTTCAAAGGTTCAATCAGATATCAAAGATGACAAGCAGACCAAGTCTCTCGACATCATGGATGTGACACAGCAAGAAGTCGAAGATGTGATGGAACGAAACAATGTCGATCTGATGATCCACGGCCATACTCACCGCCCAGACATCCATACATTTAATGCTAACAATTGCACTAAAACCCGTATCGTACTTGGCGATTGGTATACGCAAGGCTCAGTGCTGGTGTTCACGCCGCAAAGTTTTGAACTACAGAATCGAGCGTTTAGCAATAGCTTTTAACATAACGCTTAAACTTTCACTTTGATTATTATTGTCGGTCAGACTTTCTTAGAAAGTGTATGGTAATTTCTAGTGAATTAGCTATTATCTCTCTACCAGAAATAAACCGAACACAGTACCAAGTTGAAATATTCATACGTAGCGCGTCAACCAATACTCGACACAGGCAAGAAAACCATAGGTTACGAGTTGCTATTCAGGGATGGTCCTAAGAATACTTTCCCTGAAGTAGAGCCGGAGCTCGCTACTAGCCGTTTGCTTTCCGATCACTTCTTATCGACCCACTATAATACGTTGGGTGATAAGCTTGGGTTCGTGAACTTCCCATATGCAAGCCTAATCAACTTAGTCCCTACTCTGTTCCCCAAAGAAAGCCTCGTTGTTGAGGTTCTTGAAGACTGCGAACCAACAGACGAATTACTTGAAGCAATCAAAACCATCTTTGACGCGGGTTATACCATTGCGCTAGACGACTTTGTGCCAAGTAAAGCTTGGAAGCGCTTCTTACCCTACGTTTCAATTATCAAGTTCGATATCCGTTTGACGCCAATTGCCAAAGCAGCGATGTTTATGAACTCTCTCAAAGGGCTAGATATCAAGTTCCTTGCTGAGAAAGTAGAAACGTACGAAGAATACCAAGAAGCGAAAAAAGCAGGCTTCACCTACTTTCAAGGTTATTTCTTTAGCAAGCCAGAGATGATCCAAACGCGTGCGCTCAACCCGGCATTCCTGACGACCGTTCAGCTGTTAAAAGAGATTGCGCACGACCCTATCGACTTTGGTGAAGTAGAGCGTTTGATTACGCTCGATGTGACCATGTCGTATAAGCTACTTACCTACGTAAACTCCGCTGGCGGTTCACCAACAACGATTCGTTCATTCCGCCAAGCGCTTATTTACCTTGGTGAACAAAAGCTGCGTAAGTTCGTTTCACTTGTGGCGATCGCATCAGCGAAAGAAGACAAGCCGGACTCACTCTACGGTTTAGCGGTATTACGCGCGCGTCAATGTGAGCTCTTAGTCGAGAAGATGAATGTGAAGGTTGAGCCAGGACAAGCCTTTTTGACCGGTATGTTCTCGCTACTGGATTCACTGTTTGACCAACCGTTGAAGCAAGTACTGGACTCAGTGCCAATCGACGATGAGATTAAACAGGCCCTTATCCAACGTAAAGGCGTGTTAGGTGCGATTTTGGCCATGGTTATTGCTTATGAACAAGCCCGATGGGACGAAGCAACGCGCATTCGTAAACTTCTCAAGCTCAGTGAGGCTCAACTAGGCCAAGCTTACGATGAAGCAACGACTTGGGCACAAGAGCTATTGTCTCCAGCCTTGAAATAGTAAACTTCGCGCTAACACTTTGATAATTTCAATAACTTCAACAGAAACCAAACTTTGGTGAGCGATCGTTTCTTGGTAAACTCCCACGCATTCACTTATGGCCTCTTAATAGAGGCCATTTTTACAGGATCTGACTATGTCTTTATGCCCATGCGGTAGCAAAAATACTTACCAACAGTGCTGTGAATCAGCGCACCTTCACCACAGTGCTGTTGAAACGCCTGAACAGTTGATGCGCTCTCGTTATTCAGCGCACGTGTTGGGTTTAGTTGACTATGTTGTTGCGACTTACCACCCTAGCTGCAACGCAGAAGCGCAAAGAGAAGGCATTGCCGAATCTATCAACAGTGATTGGGCAGGACTAGAAGTCATCGATACTGCGGTAGGCTCGCACCAAGACGAAGGCTTTGTTGAGTTTAAAGCTTACTTCAATGAAGAAGGCGCACAATACTGCATGCAAGAACGCTCTCGCTTTATACGTGAAGACGGTCTTTGGTACTACATTGATGGTACCTTCCCAGAGCAGGAACAAACTACACAACCAGAAATTGACCCACGTTTAAATCAAACCGTTGAGAGCTTTAAAATCGGCCGTAATGATCCGTGTATTTGTGGCAGTGGTAAGAAATACAAGAAGTGCTGCGGGTAACTCGTTCGACTAAGAAGTCAGATTAAGAGAAGAGATTCCTGATGTCGCTTAGGCTCCTCGGAATGACGCAAAGTCAGAGGTTAGAAAAGTGACGTAGGGCTTAGAAATCTTGAAATCTTGAAATCTTGAAATCTTGAAATCTTGAAATCTTGAAATCTTGAAAATTAAAAAACTAAAAAGCCCCGTAAACATGTTTGTTTGCGGGGCTTTTGTCTGTCTTTTACGCGGTTCTATTAATCTAAAGAGAGCTTACTTATGACGCTCTTTCAGCTTGTTTACCACATCATCCATCGATAAGCCTTGGTCTTGAAGAAGAACCATTAGGTGGTAAATCAAATCTGCTGATTCACACACTAACTCCGCCTTATCGCCCGACGTCGCCGCAAGCGCGACTTCAACGCCTTCTTCGCCCACTTTTTGCGAAATACGCTTGGTGCCACGGGCATATAGACTGGCAGTATAAGAAGATTCAGGATCGGCGTCCTTGCGGGCAGCCAATAGCTGCTCAAGCTGATGAAGCCACACCATCTGAGACTCTTCTTGCTTGTCTCCATCCCAACACGTTGTTGTACCTGTGTGGCACGTTGGACCAATGGGATTAACTTTAACCAGTAAGGTGTCGCTGTCACAGTCCAAGGCGATGTTTTGCAGTTGCAATACATTGCCCGACGTTTCACCTTTCGTCCAAAGACGCTCTTTTGTGCGAGAGAAAAACGTCACATTGCCAGTTTCACCCGTTTTCTCAAGTGCGGCTGGGTTCATGTATCCCATCATTAGCACTTGGCTTGACTGGTAATCTTGAACAATCGCTGGCACTAAGCCATCTACTTTTTCCCAGTTAATACGCTCTGACAATGCGCCTACTTCTGTTTTTGATAAGCTTACGGGTTCAAAACTCATAGTCGCACCTCTACATCTTGTTGTTTTAAATACTGTTTAAGTTCACCAATATTGATGACTTGTTTGTGGAATACCGAAGCCGCAAGTGCTCCATCCACGTTGGTCTTTTTATAAGCTTCAGCAAAGTGCTCCATTGCACCAGCGCCACCAGAGGCAATCAATGGCACATTACACACTTCACGCACCATGTTTAACTGATCGATATCATAGCCGTTACGAACGCCATCTTGGTTCATCATGTTTAACACAATCTCACCTGCGCCACGCTTCTGTACTTCCTGCACCCAATCTTTGGTTTCCCATTTGGTTGCTTTAGTACGCGCTTCATCGCCTGTAAATTGGTAAACCTGATATTTACCGGTTTCTTTGTCGAAGTATGAATCGATACCGACAACGATACACTGAACGCCAAACTTATCAGCAAGGTCAGTAATCAGCTGTGGATTAGCCAATGCCGGTGAGTTGATTGACACTTTATCCGCACCAAACTCAAGGATGCGCGCTGCATCTTCTGCTGATTTAATACCACCAGCGACACAGAAAGGGATATCGATCACTTCAGCTACGCGTTTCACCCAGCTTTTATCGACCACACGGCCATCACTTGATGCGGTGATGTCATAAAATACCAATTCATCGGCGCCCTCTTCTGCATAGCGTTGTGCTAGCGGAACGATGTCACCAATAATTTCGTGGTTACGGAACTGAACGCCCTTAACCACTTGTCCGTCACGGACATCCAAACAAGGGATTATGCGCTTTGCCAACATGCAAATGCCTCCTCTGCGGTAAACTTGCCATCAAGTAGCGCACGACCCACAATCACACCCGCAACACCGCTGCCTTTAAGCGCTTCGATATCAGCTAGGCTGCCAATGCCGCCCGATGATTGGAATTGCACTTGTGGGTACTGCTTACAAAGATCAACATAGAGCTCTACGTTTGATCCTTCTAGCGTGCCGTCACGTGAAATATCGGTACACAGCACGTGTTTAAGGCCAACCGTGAGGTAGTCTTCAATCAGCGCTTCAATAGTCACACCTGAATCTTCTTGCCAACCTGAAATCGCCACTTTACGTGTGCCGCTTTCATCAATGTTGATGTCTAGAGCCAGCACGATTTTTTCCGCGCCATACTTCTCCATCCAACCTTTCACCAACTCAGGTTGCTTAACGGCTGTAGAACCAACCACAACGCGCTGTGCGCCAGCTTCTAGCAGATCAACGACATCTTGTTCGTTACGCACGCCACCACCAATCTGGATGTTCGCAGGCGTGCTAGCAAGGAGCTTAGCAATCAAGTCTAACTGACGAGCCGTTGTGTCTTTTGCGCCCGTTAAGTCAACAAGGTGCAGCCAGCCAGCGCCAGCTTGGTGGTACAGATTAAACTGCTCTGCTGGGTCTACTTTGTATTCTGTTACTTGCCCGTAGTCTCCTTGGAATAAGCGAACTACTTGGCCTTCAATTAAATCTAACGCGGGAATAATCATTTACATTCCTTATATGGCAACGTTAGCCGCTGCCTAATCCTTATTACAATTCCAAGAAGTTCTGAATCAGCTTAGAGCCAGCTTTCGAAGATCGCTCTGGGTGGAACTGAACACCATAATAATTGCCACTTTGAACCGCCGCAGTGAACGGATTACCGTAATCACATTGTGCGATTGTGTAGTCGCCCACTGGCATTGCGAAGCTATGAACAAAGTAGAAGTATTCGCCTTCTTCAATGTCTTTAAATAGCGGGTGATTAGGCGTTGCTGTTACTGTGTTCCAACCCATGTGTGGTAATGGTAAGTCGCCCGTTTCAAGTAAACGAACTTCGCCATCACACAAACCTAGGCATTCAACTAACTCATCAGCCTTTTGACCTTTCTCTTGAGACAGTTTGCCTAACAGCTGCATACCTAAACAGATACCCAGCAGAGGCTTCTCAACTTGCTTGACAAGGGTAACAAGGTCACGCTCTTGCAGGTTCTTCATTGCCTCACTTGCTGTACCTACACCGGGTAGGAATAGCTTGTCGGCAGCAAGAACAACTTCTGGTTCTTTTGAAATTTCAACTGCGTAGCCCAGACGTTCAATCGCAAACTTCACCGATGAAACGTTGGCACAACCAGTATCAATAATAACGACTTTTTGCTCTTTCATACCGAACCCTTACAGAACGCCTTTGCTGCTTGGTAACTCGTTACCTTCAACTTTGATTGCTTGGCGAAGAGTACGGCCAAACGCTTTGAACAGGCTCTCAATGATGTGGTGATCATTATTGCCATCAGAAGAAAGGTGTAGCGTACAAGCCAATGTATCAGTTAGAGAACGGAAGAAGTGAACCACCATCTCGGTTGAAAGATCACCCACTTGCTCACGGCTGAACTTAGCATCGAACTTCAGGTATGGACGACCAGAAAGGTCTAACGCACACTGAGCCAAACACTCATCCATTGGTAGGCTGAAACCAAAACGGCCAATACCACGTTTGTCGCCTAGTGCATCTTTCAATGCTTGGCCTAAAGCCAGAGCGGTATCTTCGACTGTGTGGTGATCATCAATGTGCAGGTCGCCCTTCACAGTCAGGTTCATTTGGAAACCACCGTGTGTCGCGATTTGATCAAGCATGTGGTCGAAGAAACCCATGCCGGTATCGATCTTGTTGCCACCGGTTTCATCAAGGTTTACTGCAACCTTGATATCGGTTTCTTTAGTAGTACGAACTACTTCAGCAATACGCGCATTAACCGTCAGATCTTTAACGATTTGTGGCCAGTTAAGCGTGCCTTCAGTTTCCGCATCCGGGCCATATTGAATACCGCGGATAGCCATGTTCTCTGCCAGTTGAAGATCCGTCATTCGGTCGCCAATCACAACAGAGTGTTGGAAATCGACTTTACCGCCTTGTAGGTACTCTTTAACCATACCCAGTTTAGGCTTACGGCAAGAGCAGTTGTCTTCGTCAAAGTGAGGGCAAATAAGCACGTCGTCAAACTTAACGCCTTGAGATTCGAAGAACTCCATCATCATATTGTGTGGTGCATCGAAATCTTCTTGTGGGTAGCTATCGGTACCTAGACCATCTTGGTTAGTCACCATCACTAGACGGTAACCAGCGTCTTGCAGTGCAAGTAGGCTAGGAATTACTCGCGGTTCGAATTTTAGCTTGTCTAAACGATCTACTTGAAAGTCAACTGGCGGCTCTACAATTAAGGTGCCGTCACGGTCTATAAAAAGTATTTTCTGTTGTTTACTCACTTGAACTTCCTTTTAATTTTAAATCTGGTGGCCTAGCTAAAATCAAACGCTAACCCAAAATATTGGTTTCACTTGCCAATCTGCGATTAATCAACTCAAACTGGCAAATGTTATTACTGGTAAGCCTTTCGTTACTGATAAAAGTTACGAATGAATCCAAGTGTCTTTTCGCACTCTTCGCGGTTACCAATACTAATACGAACACAGTCTTCAATAGGTGAATTACGCAAAATAATGCCCGTATCCCAAGCCGCTTTAAATAACTCATCGCCGTTCGGGAATTTCACCAGTAAGTAGTTACCCCAGCCATCAAAAACCGTCACTTGAGGCATACCTAATAGACCCGCCTGCAAATACGCTCGGTTAGCACTTAAATCCAGAACTTGGAACTTAGCTCGCGCGAGTCCTTGCTCTGAAAGTGCTTGAACGGCAATGTCAGCAACAGGGATTGGCACTGGATAAGGAGCAATCACTTTCAACAGTACATCGATAAGCTCTTTGTTCGCTAGCGTAAAGCCACAACGTAAGCCCGCCAAAGCAAAGGCCTTCGACAAGGTGCGCAGAATCGCTAGGTTTGGATATTGCTCAAGCAAATCAACGGTTGACGCTTCTGGACAAAAATCGATATACGCTTCATCCATCACCACAATCGCTTTGTCTTGTGTCATTTCAAGCAGCTTGATGATGTCTTTACGATCAACCAAATTACCGGTTGGGTTATTTGGGCTACAAACAAACACCACTTTTACGTTGTCGAGCTGAGCTTCGATAGCTGGAAGATCCAATTGCCATTCAGAAGTAAGAGGCACAACTTTACGCTCAACACCAATCGTCTCTGCACTGATTGCGTACATACCGTAAGTAGGTGGGCAGTAAAGAATAGCGTCTTCGTTCGGCTCACAGAAAGCACGAATCAGTAATTCAATACCTTCGTCAGCACCACGCGTTGTCAGAGTTTGCTCTGATTTCACGCCTGCGTATTGAGCGTAAGCATCAATCAGCTCTTTTGGCTGACATTCGCTGTAACGGTTAAGACGAGACAAGTTCAGGTTGTACTCGTTATCAAACGGAGATTCGTTGGCGTTTAGCCATACATCACCAGTACCGCCTATGCGTCTTGCAGACAAGTAAGGTGTTAGAGCCTGAACTTGTTTTCTTGCTAACTTTTCCATGCCCTACCCTTATTTCGCTTTATTTAACTTTTCAACTCGGATAGTCACAGCGCGTTTGTGTGCATCCAAACCTTCGGCTTCCGCCATTGTTACTACTGTTGGCGCTAGGCCTTTCAACCCATCGGCTGTTAGCTCCTGCACCGTCATTCGCTTAGAGAAATCAGCCAAACCTAGGCTTGAATACGTCTTGGTATAACCGTAAGTCGGAAGAACGTGGTTTGTGCCGGATGCGTAGTCACCTGCAGATTCTGGAGACCAGTCACCAAGGAAAATTGAGCCTGCATTATCTAGCAATGGCAGCAATTCACGTGGGTTCTTGGTTTGAACGATCAAGTGCTCAGGACCGTAGAAATTCGAAATCGCAATCGCTTGAGTGATCGATTCAGCAATGATGATTAAGCTTGAAGCCAATGCTTGCTGAGCGATGTTCGCACGAGACAGTTCTTTCAGTTGCTTTTGAACCGCTTCTGTTACTTGGTCTGCAACCACTGGAGATGGAGTTACCAATACTACTTGAGAGTCAGGCCCGTGTTCCGCTTGGCTCAACAAATCCGCTGCAATGAAGTCTGCATCAGCCGTTTCATCAGCAATCACTAACACTTCAGATGGGCCAGCTGGCATATCAATAGCTGCTCCGCGGAAGTCATTACTCACTTGGCGCTTTGCTTCCGTAACGTAGGCATTACCTGGGCCGAAGATCTTATCGACTTTAGCCACACTCTCGGTACCGTAAGCCATTGCTGCAACCGCTTGACCACCACCAACGTTGTAAACTTCGTCGATCTTACAAAGCTTAGCGACATACAAGATTTCATCAGCGATTGGCGGAGGTGAACAAAGCACAACCTTACGACAACCTGCGATTTGAGCAGGAACACCTAACATAAGAACCGTTGACGGTAGTGGCGCACTGCCACCGGGAATATAAAGGCCAACAGTATTAATCGCGCGCGTCACTTGCTCACACACAACACCAGGCTGTGTCTCAACCTTAATTGGCTGCGGCTTTTGAGCTTCGTGAAACTTAGCAATGTTGCTATAAGCTTGCTCTAACGCTTGCTTCATCTCTGGTGTTAGACGAGCACACGCCTCTTCAATCTCACCCGAACTGACTCGGATAGATTCTGGAGTTACACCATCAAACTTTGCAGTCAGCTTTTTAAGCGCGGCATCGCCTTCATTTCGTACTTTTGCAATAACATCAGAAACAGTCGCTGTGATGTTTGCACCTTCAGTAATAGCTGGACGCTCTAATACCGAGTCTTGCTGTGATTCACTTAAAGATTGCCAAACAACGGTTCTCATCGTCACTACCCCATCATTTTTTCGATTGGTAATACTAGAATCGAGCTTGCACCCAACTCTTTCAGCTGTTCCATTGTTTCCCAGAACAAGTTCTCTGTACTTACTAGGTGCACGGCAACTTTGTCTTTGTCTGTAGATAGAGGAAGAACCGTTGGATCTTCAGCACCAGGCAGTAATGCTTTGATTTGCTCTAGTTGAGAGGTTGGCGCGTGAAGCATGATGTACTTCGACTCTTTCGCTTGTTGAACACCCTGCATACGAGTCAGTAGTTTTTCAATCAGTGCGGTCTTGTCTGCGTCGAAGTCGCCAACACGTTGAATCAGTGTTGCTTTCGATTGGAAGATAGCTTCTGCTTCTTTTAGGCCGTTCGCTTCAAGCGTTGCACCTGTAGAAACTAAATCAGCGATAGCGTCTGCAAGGCCAGCGCGAGGCGCGACTTCAACCGAACCTGTTAGCATACAAGTGCTGAACTCAACACCCTGCTCGTCCATGTAGGCTTTAAGTAGTTGTGGGTAGGTTGTCGCAATACGTTTGCCCGCTAAGTCTTGTGGGCCGTTGTATTCTTCGTCTTTATTAATAGCGATTGAAAGGCGACAACCACCGAAGTCTAAACGACGTAGTGTGCGGAACTCTGAAGGCTCTTTAAGAGCAACACGATCTAGACGAACTTCTTCTAGTTCATTTTCACCGATGAAACCAAGGTCAACTACACCATCCATGATAAGACCTGGGATGTCGTCATCACGAACGAGTAACAAGTCGATTGGCATATTTAGTGAGTGAACCACTAGGCGCTCACCCATGATATTAAATTTAACACCACATTTTTTAAGTAGGTCTTGGCACTCTTTACTTAAGCGACCTTTCTTTTGAATTGCGATTCTTAGGCGTTGTGTCTGCATTGCTGTATCCCTGTGCAAATATTTGAATTTATTGATTATTTAAAAGCGCTAAAACTAAAAAACCCTCGGGGACTTTATCATCCCGAGGGTTTAAATCTAAATTCTTTTGACTTAACCTCCGGGAGTAATCTTGCTCCCGGGTATACGTAAATCTCCCCGAAAGACTAGATAGGGTGATGATGGTGATGAATGTTCATTACTAATTTACGCATACTTATCAGCTCTTAGGTTGTTTGCTGTCTTGTCTCCACACTAACTAAGCTGACATCCTTTTTCAACCATTTATTCGAACTTTTTTCACGAAACTTAAAATTAAATTAACAGGCACAAAAAAGGGAGGCAAACGCCTCCCTGATAGTTTACTGATTAACTTTCAATTTTAGCTTTTGCACGTCGCCATTTTGCAGCGAGAGAAGTAAGCCAATGCAAAACATACAGCAACAAACGTTAGAGACGCTGCGCCAAATGCGATGCCAATTGAAGATGTCATACCTAGAGTGATGAAACCAATGCACGATACGAACGCTACAGACAACGCGTATGGAAGCTGAGTCGAGACGTGGTCGATGTGGTTACAACGAGCACCAGTAGAAGACAGAATCGTCGTATCTGAGATTGGAGAACAGTGGTCACCAAATACTGCACCCGCTAGAACCGCACTTAGCATTGGAAGAATCAGTGCGATATCCGATGCTGCAGCCATATCACCCGCGATTGGTAGCATGATACCGAACGTACCCCAAGATGTACCTGTAGAGAACGCCATAACGCCCGCTAGAAGGAACAACATAACCGGTAACCAGTGGTAATCAATGCTGCCTGTTACTAGAGACGATAGGTAAGAACCCGTTTTCATGTCGCCGATAACAGAACCGATAGTCCATGCAAACACAAGAATCAGAATCGCGCCAAACATAGAGCTAGCACCGATCCACATTGTTCTTGCGATATCAGTCATAGATAGCTTTTGCTTGAATACTGTCGCTAGTGCTACTAGTAAGCCAATAACACCACCGTAAACAAGAGACTTTCCTACATCCGTGTTTTCGAATGCGCCTAGAAGGTTGAATGCTTGGCCATCAGCAGCCAGCGCTTGGCCGCCTGTGTAAAGCATTGCAGCCACTGTCGCTACAATTAGCGATACGATTGGCATAACAAGATCAGAAACTGAACCGTTTTCGCTCTCTTCGATATCTAACTCTTCGTTTAGATCGTGAGCTTGCTTTTGATCGTTGTCACCTTCAAAGCCACGGCCTTGAGATGCTTCGATCTCATGCTCACGCATCTTACCAACGTCTAGACCGAACCATGCTACTGCGAACACCATTAGTAGTGCGAATACAGCGTAGAAGTTCATTGGGATAAGACGAACGTAAGCACCCAGTGCAGAATACTCTGTCACACCGTGTGTCACTAAGATGCCACCAATGATCGTGATGATGTAAGCACCCCAGCTAGAAGCAGGCATGATCACACACATAGGAGCCGCAGTTGAATCTAGGATATAAGCAAGCTTAGCGCGAGATACATAGAAGCGGTCTGTTACAGGACGAGAGATAGCACCAACCGCTAGGCTGTTAAAATAGTCATCAACAAAGATGAATACACCTAAGAAAGCAGCAAGTAGTTTTGAACCACGTTTGCTCTTAACGCGAGACTGTGCCCACTCCGCGAATGCGCGAGTACCGCCAGACAGTGTTAATAATGCCGTTGTCATTCCAAGAATAATTAGGAATGCAATGATGCTCATGTTCCAAGTGTTGATGCCACCATCTTCGATGAAAACACCAGATGCTTTAGTAAACACGTAGCTAGCTGCGTTACCTACTGAGTAATCAGCAAGTAGAATCGCACCCATGATGATCCCGACACCCAAAGAAACCAATACACGGCGGGTAACAATAGCAAGGCTCAAAGCCACAAGGGGCGGAAGCAAAGATAAAGGTGATGTTGCAAAATCTATTAAATTCATGATCTTCAAAAACCAGTTTTTTATTTGGCTAGAGATCTACTGCAGACAAACTTGATACGGCTGACCAAGCTCATGTTGAACTAAGCGAAAGGGAAGTGAACACTTCACCCAACCCTACAGTAGCGCTCCATAGT
The DNA here is from genome assembly GCF_041465805.1 of Vibrio sp. 10N.239.311.G01. Lineage (NCBI taxonomy): Bacteria > Pseudomonadati > Pseudomonadota > Gammaproteobacteria > Vibrionales > Vibrionaceae > Vibrio > Vibrio sp. 10N.239.311.G01. The sequence continues at coordinate 110,129 of NZ_JBFSRM010000004.1, read as the reverse complement.
TTAAAATTAAGACTATGGCAGTGTTGTACCTATTGAGCACAACCCCAGCAAATTGCTTAGATATACAATTTACTTCGGCAATTACACCTTTCATTCCCGTTCATTGGCATCACCCCAACGGAAGTTACTTTTTATAATTGCACCTCTACGTGCGATAACATTATTAACCGTGCAAACCAGAGTTTAACAACAAATTAACCAACACCTCGCATCAGGTAGCCGCAATTGTACTCATCAAGAGCAACAATGCAACATAACATTCCGAGAAAAATAGCTTTTTGTTAATGAACTAATCAATAGAAGAATAGTCTACATAAGTTGACTACTCCACCTGTCACATATCATTTTTTAAGATATTCTTAATAATTATTATAAATTCAATAGAAATACTGCTCTGAATTTTCAACTATTCATCTCACTTTTATATTTAAATATGTAATAGAAGAAATACTATTTGTTTTATTCCTAGGCTCTGTTTATTATTAGGAAGATTATTTAGTTTACCTTGATGGAAAATATCATGTCTGAATTAACAAAAACTCTATTAAATATCCGCAGCCTTCGTGCGTTCTCACGTGAATTAACTCTTGAGCAACTTGAAGAAGCGCTAGACAAGCTGACTATTGTTGTACAAGAGCGTCAAGAGTCTGAAGCTGAAGAGCGTGCTGCTAAAGCAGAGCAAGAAGCTAAGCTTTCTGCTATTGCTGAACAAATTGCAAAAGACGGAATTGATGTTGCCGATCTTATTGCTGCACTTTCTGGTGAAGCAAAATCTAAAACAACAAAAGCTAAACGCGCTCCTCGCCCAGCGAAATACAAATACGTAGACGCAAACGGCGACGAGAAGACTTGGACAGGTCAAGGCCGTACGCCTTCAGCTATCCAAGAACAGCTAGATGCTGGTAAATCTCTAGAAGAGTTTGCTATCTAAACATTTAGTTTACTTAGTGAGTAATCAATTACACGCTAAGCGATAGAATTAATATTTAAGTCGACCAAAGTATTATTTACGACTTCAATATATTCAGAAACAAAAAAGGCTCCTTTCGGAGCCTTTTTTATATTTGTACTATCAGTATTAGAAACCAACTGATACTGATAGTACTACTGATTAAAGAAAGTAACTTATCTTTCCCAGTACGCTTCTTCTAGGCTATCTTCTCTTTCAGGAAGGCCACGAGATAAACGTGGAGAGTGTTGAACCAACACTTCATAGCTAGCACGGTTAGAATATTTACAAACTTGTGAGAACGAAGAGTACGTCAAGAATGAATGTTGGTGTTTACTTGAGTTTGGCACGTTTTCTTTGTGGTACTTATTAGCAGCCATATCATGTAATAAAGCTGATAACGCAGCATCACCTGCACCATTGGTATTTTTGATCTTTTCTGGTCCACCCATGTATGGCGCAATGTGCGAATACACTTTAGTTGGGTTTTCACATAAATCTTTATGCGCAGGACGGCTAAATTCAAAACGGTTGAATTCCGCAATTGAACCTGGAAGTAAAGGCAGTGACGTTTCACGCTTAGCTGCATCTTCTGTATAACCAGCCATAAATAGGCCAACAGGTCCCGCAGTACATAGAACAAGGTCTACCCAGTCTAGCGCTTTATCTGATGCAGCCAGTGGATCGCTTTCACCCGTTAACGCTTCAGCTTCGTCTTCATTCATTGCAACAACCGTTACGTGTTGCTCAAGGAAATCTTTCCAGAATTCTGGATCATCTTGAATAACGAACTTAGTACCTAGTGTAAGAACGACTGGCACATCGTATTTCTTCGCGTATTCGATCGCTTTCATTGTTGCTTCAGGCATCGGGTCGCCTGGCTTACAGCGAACTAAATAAGCCGTTAAAACTAAAGCAGAAGCACTTTTGAAGATTTTTTCAGGAATGCTTTCTGGTTTTAATTGGTTCATTTGTCCTTCGCTAATTGCGAAAGTACGTTCACCGTCTTCTGTAATTAATGCAAAGCAGCGACCAATTGCGCCATCTACCCCTTGTAAATGGTTCAGATCCATTCTGCTTGATGTATTACATAAATAGCGATAACCGTAACTACCAATCTTAATATCTTGGCTCATTACACCTAACAGTGTAGAACGGTCATCCGCTAGCACTGAATAGTTGTGTAATGTGTTACCAATTGTGCCACCAGCGTATTCATTGGTAATCAGGCACTGCTCTTTTAATTCTTGATACAAAGATTCAGCGGCTGCGTCGCCAATAACCAGTGAATGTCCCTTGCTCAAACCATACTTCTCAATAAGTTCAGAACTCACCTTTGCTTCAATATCCACCAATGTTTGGTCAATACCGATAATATGAGTGCGTGACATTCTTTTACTGCTTTGAGCTTGGCTCACTAGAGGATCACGAGCGTGAACCGGAAAGTAGTGCTTTGATTTACGTTGTCCAGGGAATTTCATAGGGCTAGTCTAAGTCAAGGGGAAATAGGTGGCGGATTCTACCGCGCTATATTTAACGCGGCAATCTTTCAAACTATAGCAAACGTTTGCTGAAGGTTTTTTTTATTCGCCTTCCATAAAGCTTAAATCAGGCAGCATGCCCAAATGCTCTGCGTAACGTTTTTGATTAAACTCCGCGCCGTTTTTCATAACGTCAAATACTTCAATTGCCAGTGCACATGCCATAGCCGCAATTGCTTCTTCACGTGGAGTGCCTGTCATCATTAAACGCATCAACGTCTCTTTCACTTTCACTGGTTCGCCATCTTCAAGCTGGTTCTCGATGATCTCAATCAGCTCTTCTTCTTGCATAAATTCGTTTTGTTCAGACATTTTTTTATCTCAGGTCTTGGATTTCGAGCGACTATGCCACATATACTTCTGACATCCTAGCGACTCACCTCGCTCTCATGCGATTCTCTAACAAAGTCAGCGCACTATTTGTGCAAATGAAACTGTGATTCCGGTCTCGGATCTGTCACGGCGTTTCTCTTTCTGTTAGAATCTGCGACCAAGTAATAGTAACGGTGTTTAGACATGTCAGATATCAGCTCTGGAAACAGCGAAAAGAAAGTAATTGTCGGTATGTCCGGCGGTGTAGATTCGTCAGTATCGGCGTATCTTCTTCAGCAACAAGGCTATCAGGTAGAAGGCCTTTTCATGAAAAACTGGGAAGAAGACGATAACGAAGAATACTGCACGGCAGCTGAAGATCTTGCTGATGCTCAAGCGGTATGTGACAAACTAGGTATCCACCTTCACACTATCAACTTTGCTGCAGAATACTGGGACAACGTATTCGAATACTTCCTTGAAGAGTACAAAGCAGGTCGTACACCTAACCCAGATATTCTTTGTAACAAAGAAATCAAATTTAAAGCATTCTTAGAGTTTGCGGATGAAGTGCTAGACGCAGACTACATTGCGATGGGTCACTACGTTCGTCGTACTTTCCCAACTCAAGAAGAGCTTGATGCTGGCGTAAAACCAGAAATGCTACGCGGTCTAGACAGCAACAAAGACCAAAGTTATTTCCTATACACACTAAGCTCAGATCAAGTGGCACGCAGCCTATTCCCTGTCGGTGAATTAGAGAAGCCAGAAGTGCGACGTATTGCTGAAGAGCAAGACTTGATCACAGCTAAGAAGAAAGATTCAACAGGCATCTGCTTTATCGGTGAGCGCAAGTTCACTGAGTTCCTAGGCAAATACCTACCAGCACAACCGGGTAACATCGAAACACCTGAAGGCCAAGTGATTGGTCAACACCAAGGTTTGATGTACCACACGCTAGGTCAGCGTAAAGGCCTTCATATTGGCGGCACTAAAGGTGGTGGCGGTAACGAAGAACCATGGTTTGTTGGTGAAAAAGACCTTAAGCGTAATGTACTTATCGCAGTACAAGGTAAAGACCACCCTCTTCTGAAATCAGAAGGCTTGATCGCATCTCAACTTCATTGGGTAAATCGCACACCAATTACTGAAGTTATGACATGCACGGTAAAAACACGTTACCGTCAAACAGATATTCCTTGTACAATCATCCCAATTGATGATGAGAACATTAAGGTTATTTTTGATGAGCCACAAATCGCAGTGACCCCAGGTCAATCTGCAGTGTTCTACCAAGGCGAAGTATGTCTTGGTGGTGGTATCATCGAAAAGCGCATCTAATCAATCAAACGACAAACGATAGAAGACAACTAGGAGTTACTACGTGGCTAATACACTTTATGACCGTACTATTGCTTTCGCCGGAATTTGCCAAGCTGTGGCTTTGGTTCAACAAGTAGCGAAAGACGGCCATTGTGATAAAGATGCCTTTGAAGCTTCACTCAGTGCCATTTTAAATACCAACCCATCGAATACCGTGGGCGTATTTGGACGTGAAGCGAACCTAAAGCTTGGCCTTGAGTGCTTAGTAAAAGGTATCGATAGTACTCCAGCAGGTAGCGATATCACGCGTTACATCATCAGCTTGATGGCGCTTGAGCGTAAGCTGTCTTCTCGCAACGACTCTATGTCTCAGCTTGGTGACCGCATTCAAACTGCAGAGCGCCAAACTGAACACTTTGATCTGTTTGACGAGCAAATGATCAGCAACCTTGCAAGTATCTACCTTGATGTCGTCAGCCCTATCGGCCCTCGCATTCAGGTTTCTGGTACTCCGTCTGTACTTCAGCAGACATCGAGCCAACATAAGGTTCGCGCACTGCTTCTATCAGGGATTCGAAGCGCTGTGTTATGGCGTCAAGTTGGCGGTAAACGTCGCCACCTTATCTTCGGTCGTAAGAAGATGATCGAGCAGGCTCAAATCCTACTAGCTCGAATGTAGTTTATTAGCTCGCGCCTCGTCGCGAGCTTGTTTTTTGTATCAACACAACTCTCACGCAAACGATTGCGCAATGTGCGTGACAATTGAGATTGTTACTGGTATAAACCTCTCAAAATTTAGAAAACTCAATTCAGGAGAACACCATGGAACTGTCAGCATTGACTGCTGTTTCACCAGTAGACGGCCGTTACGGAAGTAAGACTATTGCATTACGCAGCATCTTTAGTGAGTTTGGACTACTAAAGTACCGCTCTATCGTTGAAATTCGTTGGTTACAAAAGCTTGCAGCAACTGATGCAATCAAAGAAGTACCAGCGTTCAGTGCAGAAGCTAACCAGTTTCTTGATGAACTAGCCGCTAACTTCAGCGAAGAAGATGCTCTACGTATCAAAGAGATCGAGCGCACGACTAACCACGACGTTAAAGCGGTTGAGTACTTCTTGAAAGAGAAAGTTGCTGGCGTTCCTGAACTTCACGCTGTAAACGAATTTATTCACTTTGCATGTACTTCTGAAGACATCAACAACACCTCTCACGCGCTTATGCTTAAAGAAGCTCGTGACACAGTGATTCTTCCAGAAATCCGTAACGTAATTGATGCTATCAAAGCACTTGCGAACGAGTACCGTGATATTCCATTACTGTCTCGTACACACGGTCAGCCAGCTTCTCCTTCTACTATGGGTAAAGAGATGGCTAACGTTGCGTACCGTATGGAACGTCAATACAAGCAAATCGAAAACGTTGAGATCCTAGCGAAAATCAACGGTGCTGTAGGTAACTACAACGCACACCTTTCTGCATACCCAGAAGTTGAATGGCACCAGTTTAGCGAAGAGTTCATCACTGAATCTCTTGGCGTAACTTGGAACCCGTACACAACTCAAATCGAACCTCACGATTACATCGCTGAGCTATTCGATGCAATTGCTCGTTTCAACACTATCCTTCTAGACTTCGACCGTGACGTTTGGGGCTACATCGCTCTTGGTCACTTCAAGCAGAAGACTATTGCTGGCGAAATCGGTTCTTCGACAATGCCGCATAAAGTTAACCCAATTGACTTCGAAAACTCTGAAGGCAACCTTGGTCTAGCGAACGCAGTATTCAGCCACCTTGCACAAAAACTTCCAGTTTCTCGCTGGCAGCGTGACCTTACTGACTCTACGGTTCTTCGTAACCTAGGTGTGGGTGTTGGCTACGCAATCATTGCATACACTTCGACTCTGAAAGGTATTAGCAAGCTTGAAGTTAACCGCGCTGCGCTACTTGCTGAACTAGACAAGAACTGGGAAGTATTGGCTGAACCAGTACAAACAGTAATGCGTCGTTACGGCATCGAAAAACCATACGAGAAGCTAAAAGAGCTAACTCGTGGTAAACGTGTAGATGGCGAAGGCATGCGTGCATTCATCGATGGTCTTGAGATCCCTGAAGACGAGAAAGTTCGCCTGAAAGAGATGACTCCAGCAAACTACATCGGTCAAGCAATCGAGCTAACTGACAAGCTGTAATATTCGAATTTCGAATCGCAGAATAGACTAAGGCTTCCCATGTGGAAGCCTTTTTGTTGAGCGGAACAAAGTGTATTGAGCACAAGAGACGTCAGCAAAATAATACAAAGCAACCCAGTATCATTACCCTACTCATCTCAATCCGTGCGATATCAACCAATCAATATCGTAATGCTTCATCACCAGTAACCCTCTATCGCCAGACACCTATTCCTCGAATACTTACTGTCTTAGATGCCAAGATCAAAAAAGACCTCCCGAAGGAAGCCTTTCAAATGTATCTTGTCGATTAGCGACTGAAAAATACGTAGCGATTACATGTTACGTAGAGAAGCAATACGCTTGTCTAGCGGCGGGTGGCTCATTAGAAGCTCAGTTAGAGACTTCTTACCGTTGATACCAAACGCCATCATAGAACCTTCTAGTTGTGGCTCATGGCTCACCTTTAGACGCTCTAGCGCTGCAATCATCTTCTCTTTACCAACCAAGTGCGCAGCACCTGCATCAGCATGGAACTCACGGTGGCGGCTGTACCACATCGTAATGAAGCTCGCTAGGAAACCAAATACCAGTTCCAGCACCATAGACACACCGAAGTACACCATCATGTTGCTGCCACCCTCTTCTTCGTTGTCATTCGACGCAACAATGTTGGCGATGAAACGAGATAGGAAGATAACGAAAGTGTTCACAACACCTTGCATTAGGGTCATCGTCACCATGTCGCCGTTTGCGATGTGGCTCACTTCATGCGCTAATACTGCTTCAGCTTCATCACGCGTCATGTTGTGCAGCAGGCCTGTTGATACTGCTACCAATGAATCGTCACGCTTAGCACCTGTCGCGAATGCGTTGATGTCTGGCGAGTCGTAGATCGCCACTGTTGGCATACCAATACCAACTTGTTGAGATTGACGGCTTACCGTCTCCATCAACCAATGTTCTGTTTCGTTACGTGGGCTTTCAATGACCATGCCGCCTACCGAGCGTAGCGCCATTTTCTTCGACATCATTAATGAAATGAATGAGCCGCCAAAACCAAATACCGCAGCCATCACCAATAAACCTGAGAGGCTACCGGGTTGCATACCTGTAACTGCGTATACAACATTAAGAACAACACTTAGTACCAATACAACCGCTAGGTTAGTTGCAAGGAACAACATTACTCGCTTCATTACTTATCTCCGCATGAAAGCTGTTTTTATAAAACTTATTGTTATAGACAAGGCAGACAGCAATAGATTCCAACCTTGAAGACTTATACTTACTTATACATATAGTCTTAGATTAAGAAAACAAGGTTAAGCATTAAATTGCAACATTTGATTACGAGACCATATCCGAATTAAATCCACTCTATTAGACCTAAGTCGTATGGTGTCGATATAACAATCCGTTTACAGTGACTTCAGATGATTTATTGGCTAGTCCATGTACAAAAAGGAAAGGATCATGGTTGAAGGTACTAACACTCAAATGGCTATCGATTTACTGTGCTGTCACCTAGGGATTACTGAAGAAGAAGCGAAAAAGCAGGTTGGAATCCTAACACCGCAAACGGCACAGACAAAAATCACAGAAACTCAGCAAGCTTTAATGGGACTGACTAAAGAACATTAGTTCTAAGCTTGTTTATTAAAAGACCGGTTGTTTATCAACTCAAGGTCTAAAGGCTTAAAATAGCAAAAGGGCTGCAATCGCAGCCCTTTTCTTATTTAGTACATAACGTGGTAATTAAAGCGCAAGCAAAGGCTGCACATCAATGTACTTACCAATGTTTTTAGACTTCGCTTTTGGGACGTAAGGGATTTCACCTAACTTAGGTGCACCTAACTTATCTTCAAGCATCGCAATAATATCTGCGTAGTGCTCAGTACCTGGATTGATACGGTTTGCGACCCAACCTACTAGGTTTAGGCCATCAGCACGAATCGCTTCTGCCGTTAATAGAGCGTGGCTCAAACAACCAAGTTTAATACCCACAGTCAGTACCACTGGCAGTTGCTCTTTTTTAACCCAGCTAGAAAGATATTCATCGTCTGAAACCGGGACTCGCCAACCACCAGCACCTTCAACTAACACGATGTCAGAGTTTTTCTTATGCTCTTCTAGCTTCGCTGATAATACCGCCTCATCAATTACAACACCATCATGCTTAGCAGCGATGTGAGGCGATGATGGTAGCAACAACGCGTATGGATTGACGTCTTCGTAAGCAATATCTTGCGTCGCCGCTTCTTGAAGATGCAGTGCATCACTATTACGTAGTCCTTCAGGGGATTTTTCACTCCCTGCAGCAACTGGCTTGTAACCAATTGTTGATAAATCTTGTGCGGCCAAAGCTTGAAGAATCGCTTTTGAAACCACAGTTTTTCCCACTTCGGTATCCGTACCTGCAATGAATAATGCATCAATCATAATTGAATAACCCCTAAACAAACTTGATATGTTGCTGGTAAGAAACCTTGATGGTTCTTAAACTCTCGATATTCCCGATCAACAAGCTGCAACATGCGACGACTTGTTAAACCTTGTGAGCGACCACTTACGTGATTAGCGCCGATACCTTTAAGGTCGCGCATCAGTTCAAACGCAGTGTCGTACCAAACGGTGATGGTGGGCAAGTCTAGTTGATGAACGGTACAGCTAGATTGCGCTAACGCAATTTTTACCTTATTGATTGTAATAAAATGGTTAACGTGTTGATGTGCGTCAATTTTGGACCACGACTTTTTCAGTTCAAACAGCGACCCATCAAGCAAAGTTGAGAAAATAACACGCCCACCAGCCGCTGTAACACGCTTCATCTCTCTCAAAGGCGACGACAAATCGTCACACCATTGCAACGCAAGGCTAGAGAAAACGATGTCAAAGCACCCATCTTCAAACGGCAATTGTTCGGCATCGGCTTGTTGATATAAAGATACAGATGCACCACACCGCTTCTCTGCTGTTGCTAGCATTCCAACAGAAAGATCAGCGCAAACCACTTCGGCGCCTCGTTTTACAAGTTGCTCGGAGAAATAGCCAGTACCACAACCTAGATCCAGCACCTTAAAGCCTGACAGATCGCTGGGTAATTTATCCAGTAATCGGTGGCCAACATCGCGTTGAAATTCAGCGTGTTTGTCATAGGTTGTTGCCGCTTTACCAAAGGCTTCGGCAATCGCACTCTTATCTTGGCCAACGTAATTATGCACTACTGCTTCTTGTGACATTTACTGAGCCTCTTTATTTGATTCAAAGCTTGGATGGATACCCGGTTCAGTGCTTAAGTCGATGTTTCGTTCAATGGCTTGATGCAACGACCTGGTTAACTGGAGAATCTGTTTTGGGCTATGGTTAGCTGTTAACGTGATTCGTAATCGAGCAGTTCCAGCAGGTATGGCTGGCGGCCTTATTGCGGTCACCCAAACTTGGTTTTGCTTTAACTCTTCAGCTATTGATAATGCCGCTTGTGCTTCACCTATCACAAATGGCTTAATCGGAGTCTGAGTATCCACAAAGCCTTTCAAGCCGCTCACCTGCTCTGCATAGAGAGACCCTAACTCAGTCAGCTTTTCTCGGCGCCACTCTTGAGTTTGAGTCATCTTACAGGCATGAGATAAAGCCACCGCTTGTGAAGGTGGCATCGCCGTCGAGTACACATGATGACGAGCAAACTGAGTTAAGTAATCACCCACTTCTGACGAACAAAGAATCGCAGCACCAGAAACGCCAAATGCTTTGCCAAAGGTCACCACCAAAACATCGGGGGAGATTTGTGCTGCACTGCAACTCCCAGCTCCTTTATCACCTAATACGCCGATACCGTGGGCATCATCAACCGCCAACCAACTGTCGTATTGATGAGTCAGGTTAGATATCTGGCTGAGAGGCGCTTGATCGCCGTCCATGCTGAATACGCCCTCAGTGACGACCAAGGATTGTAGAGATCGGCTTAATAGAGACTCTAGATGCTGCGTGTCGTTGTGTTTAAAGCGTTTCATGGTTGCATGAGAAAGCATCCCCGCTTCCATCAAAGAGGCGTGATTAAGCTTGTCTTGCAGCAGAGAGTCGTCTTTTTCGAGCAGAGAAAACAACAAGGCTTGGTTCGCACTGAAACCAGAACTAAAGAGAATCGCACGTTCAAAGCCCAACCATTCACACAGCTGAGCTTCTAAATTTCTATGAGCAGGACTAAAACCCGTGACCAATGGCGATGCCGCACTGCCAGCACCATAAAGGGAAAGCCCCGCTTGCCACGCCTCTACCAATTCAGGGTCGTTCGCCAAGCCTAGGTAATCATTACTCGAAAAATTAATAAAGCGAGAACCTTCGCAATTAAGCAAAGGACCATTACTGTTTTCGAGCACTTTAAGTTGACGAGTTAGCCCCTGCTCACGGCGTTGAACAAGGGCATCTTTGATACGGGATTTAAACAGTGGCATCGTAGAACATGTCATCTTTCGTTGGACGAGCAGCAACGCGCTCCACTACTTGATCTAACAGTTCGTTTTCTTGAATTTCATCAGGCTTCTGAGCCACTTGTTGGCTGTTGATGCCTAACTTCTTAAACAGCTGCATGTCCGTGTCTTCATCTGGGTTTGGCGTAGTCAGTAGCTTACAACCGTAGAAGATAGAGTTCGCGCCAGCCATGAAGCACATCGCCTGCATCTGTTCATTCATATTCTCGCGACCTGCAGATAGACGAACCGCTGACATTGGCATCATGATACGAGCAATCGCAATCAACTTAATGAAGTCAAAAGATTCAACATCATCGACGTTTTCCATCGGTGTGCCTTTCACTTTCACGAGCATGTTGATTGGCACACTCTCAGGGTGTACCGGAAGGTTCGCTAGCTCTACCAGCAGGCCTGCACGGTCATTGGTACTTTCGCCCATACCAATAATGCCACCAGAACAGATCTTCATACCGGCATCACGTACGTGAGATAGCGTATCTAAACGATCTTGGTAAGTACGAGTGGTGATGATGCTGCCGTAAAACTCGGGAGACGTATCAAGGTTATGGTTGTAGTAATCCAAGCCTGCATCCGCTAACTCGCCAGCTTGATCAGGGGTTAACATGCCTAGTGTCATACAGGTTTCTAGACCCATACCTTTCACACCTTTGATCATATCAGTCAAGTGAGGCATATCGCGTTCTTTCGGGTTTTTCCACGCCGCGCCCATACAGAAACGAGTCGAGCCCGCGTTCTTGGCTTTTTGCGCCGCATCCAAAACACGCTCTACTTCCATTAGGCGTTCTTTGTCGACATCCGTTCGGTAGTGAGCACTTTGAGGACAATACTTACAGTCTTCAGGACAAGCACCGGTCTTAATCGATAGAAGCGTACTCACCTGCACGTGGTTGTGCTCTTGGTACTGTCTATGAACCACTTGAGCTTCAAACATTAAATCCATAAACGGTTTTTCAAGCAGCGCTGTTACTTCAGCAACTGTCCAGTCATGACGAACTTCCACGTGTCGATCCTTTTTTATTATTTGATGTTTCATCTCTATCAATAGAGATTGCATTTATGCTTGGCTAGTCTACCGACAAGCTTTAGACTGTCAACACATTGATAATATCAAAGTTTACATATGGTTATTTTTCAACCGCACCAAGAATGGAAGTTACTATGGATCTCGCCTTTGATCGCCAGCATATCTGGCATCCCTACACATCAACGTTAACACCTCTGACCTGCTATCCAGTCACCAACGCAGACGGTGTTCACCTAGAATTAGAAGGCGGAAAACGAATTATTGATGGTATGTCATCTTGGTGGTCAACCATCCACGGCTACAATCATCCAGAGCTCAATGCTGCGGCTCACAGTCAAATCGATAAGGTTTCACACGTTATGTTTGGTGGCATCACCCACCAGCCCGCTATCGATCTATGTAAGAAGCTTTTGAATCTCGCGCCAAGTAATCTTGAGCATGTATTTTTGGCCGATTCAGGTTCAGTTGCCGTAGAGGTTAGCCTCAAGATGGCATTGCAATATTGGCACGCTAAAGGACAACCTCGTTCAAAGTTCCTCACACTAAGAGATGGCTACCACGGTGATACCTTTGCGGCGATGTCAGTGACCGACCCTGACAATTCGATGCACAGCCTCTACAAAGGCTTTTTGCCGGAACATATTTTCGCTGATTCGCCAAAAACAGGCTTTTGGGATGAGTGGAACTCAAGTGACATCGATAGTTTTCGAGAAAAGCTGGCAGCACACCATCAAGAAGTCGCAGCGGTGATCTTAGAGCCAATCGTTCAAGGGGCTGGTGGCATGCGCATCTACCACCCTGAGTTCCTAAAACAAGTTCGCTTACTGTGTGATGAATTCAACGTATTGCTGATCTTGGATGAGATTGCGACCGGGTTTGGCCGTACAGGGAAACTATTCGCTTGTGAGCATGCCGATGTTCAACCGGACATCTTATGCGTAGGCAAGGCTTTAACTGGTGGTTATATGACATTGTCAGCGACGCTGGCGAGTAAAGAAGTTGCTGACACGGTATGTGGCGGTGAAGCGGGCTGCTTTATGCACGGGCCAACCTTTATGGGCAACCCTTTAGCTTGTGCTGTGGGTGCAGCAAGTTTATCCATCATCGAGCAAGGCCATTGGAAAAATCAGACTCAACAGATTGAACAGCTCTTTTCTGAGTTGTTACCACCGTTGCGAGAACATGAACTGGTTAAAGACGTGCGTTGGTTAGGCGCTATTGGCGTTGTTGAAACACATACACCTGTCGATATGGAAACCATTCAAGCGCACTTTGTAGAGCAAGGTGTTTGGATCCGTCCTTTTGGTAAGTTAATTTATATGATGCCTCCCTTCATTAGCCAACCGGAACATATCGAACAGCTTGTTTCATCGATCGATAAAGCACTCCGACAACCTGCTTGCTTCAAGCCAAGTTGATTTAACAAACGTCATTTAGAAATACCAAAAGCCTATAAGCCGCCCATAAATACCAACGGCGGCTTATCCTTCACGCGAAAAATCAGATAGCCATAAAAACGTCTCTAACCGTTGTTTCATATCGATAACACCCAAAAATAAAATTAATCTTCACCACAAAAATAATTAGCAAAAGAGTATTAGCTGTTGGATAAATAGCCGTCATAAAATAACGAGACTTTTTTAATTCTCTAATCTTATGAAAACCTATCTCTCTTGTTTTTTTGTTTTATTCTCACTGTCTTTTCCGTGTGTTGCTTCGGAAATGGTGCTTAATTCTAATCAGACAGATTACTTGCAGGCAAAAAAAACGATTGTCATTGCTAAGCCTACTCACCTATTTAACCGGGCGTGGGAGGATGTGTTCGTCAATAGAAATAAAGGCAATTCGGCCGAAGTCGTTCGGACGCTTGAAGAGAAGCTTAATGTCAATATTGAAATAAAAGAATATTTCTCGTCACGTGCTCTGCTTGATGCTGTAGCGAAAGGAGAAGTCGACTTAACTCTAGGTTATGCTGAAACACGTCAGCGATCAGAGCAATTTATTTTTTCCAATACGCTCTATAACGTGCCTAACGTTTTTTGGTTTAAAGACGAAGCAGCTCAAACCAAATCCAAGCATGAACTCATGTGGGCTTGTATTCGAAATTCACTGTTTTGTCAGATAATTAAAGATTTGGGAATCACGAAAATATTGATGGTAAATAGCGCATCAGAGCTCTTTACAACCCTCGCTGTAGGCACTGCTGATGCAACAGTCATCGATTTAACGTCAGTCCAGAGTTACTATTCCGTTGTGACACCAGGAGAATGGCAAGGCACAATTTCATTTTCAAAAAATCTAGCTCCATTCCCCATTCAAGTATTAATGAGCAAGGAATCAACTCAACTAAAAACAATCATTGATGCATTGCTGAAACACCAAATCAAAGATATCACTCAAATATCATCGAACTATTTCTACCACTTTTATGATGACATCATAAATCAAGTTATAGAAAGCCAATATGGACATCGTTCGATTAGGTATACGGTCAGTGAAAACATCTACCCCTATTCATATTTCGATCCTACAACACAACAAACGGTCGGTTTCATTCACGACGCGATCACTCTCATTTCGAGAAAGCTTGGAGTAAGCTTCGAATACGTGCAGCCTAAAGGAAAAGATGTCATTGAAATGCTGCGTACTAAAGAAATCGACTTTTTACCCGGTTTCGATGTAGAAAACCCAAATAATAACGAATTTATTTTTAGTGAACCTTTTATGAAGCTTCATTGGGCCTATATTGCAACGAACAAAAATGTAGACACTAAACGAACAGCGATTCTTGATAGAACCGGGTACTTTATACAGAAAGAGTCATTAAAATTAGATTTCAGTGACGCCGTCATGTACCAAGATATAAAAACTCTTGCTAAAGACATGAGTAATGGAAAGATCACCCACGCTTACATTCCACAAAGTATAGCGAATCTATACGTTTACAACGGGTATTCCGACATATTTCACATTGAAGCTCGAGATAATGCAGCTTCATTGTTCAAAAATATAGGTGTGATATTACATCAGGACTCAACGTTTCTTCAAAGCGTCATCAACTCAGCGATTTCTTTAACAACACAAAACGAAATCGACCTTCTAACTCTCAAGCACCACAATATAACAGCACAATACGGCTATAGCGAAGAACGTATTGTTCTTTATACGTTAGCCGTTTCTAGCTTTATTTTCGTTCTAGTGACTTATGGATTAGTCAAAACTAGGCGTCTTTCCATTTCACTAAACAAAGCAAAACAATCAGAACAACGAAGTTACAAACAAATCCAATGGCTAACGACATTACTGGATAGCTTACCAACCTTGATATCGATTCATGATCAAACAAATAAGCTAGTCTTATCCAATAGCGCATTTAACAAACAAAGAGATTTATGTTTAACGGCAGGTAACGATCAAAAATCTTGCTGGCTTAAACAGGCCGAAAGCCAAGCTCAAAACACATTAGCTCTTGGTATCTGGAAAACAATAAAGTGTCACTGTAGTGGACACGAAAAACACTTCAGAGTAATTCGACAACGTGTAATGAATAGCTCAGACGAGAGCTATTACACAGTCACTGTGTTAGATGATTTAACGAGATGGGAAGCTCAACAACGCGAACTAGAAATTTCGAACACAAAAGCCCAAGAAGCTATCAAAGCTCGTGATTTATTCCTAGCGATTGTCAGTCATGAACTACGCACACCAATTGCCGCAATGATCGGATTAATGGAGTTACTAAGTACCAAAATTGAATGCAAAGACAATATGGAACTGTTATCGAATGCCCAGATATCTGCAGAACGATTGAAATTGCTCGTCAGTGATATTCTCGACATTTCAAAGATGGAGGCAAATCAGCTTCATTTAGAATCTAGAAACAGCAATATTTATCAAGAACTGTGCCCTATTTTTAGGACATTTGAAACACACGCAAGATTAAACAACCTCAACTTTAAAGTGGATTGGAAAACAGGCTCAATCAATACAGCTAGCTTAGATTGGCTGAGAGTAACACAGATACTCAACAACCTACTTAACAACGCGATTAAGTTTACAGAAAGCGGCTTTGTTCTCATTAACGTCGATGTAACTGAGCACCAGTTAAGCCTGTCTATAACAGATACTGGTTGTGGTATGTCTGAGCAGCAAATTACTCGTGCATTCCAACCGTTTGCTCAAGGTGACCATAGTATTAGCCGTCGTTATGGAGGTACTGGGCTAGGTATTACCGTTGTTCAGCGTTTGGTCAACATGATGAATGGTGAGTTAAAGATTGAGAGTAAACAAGGGTTAGGAACAAAGATCTCCGTCACTATCCCCGTGGAAGCAAAATCTTCAATACTAAATACACCTCAGGAAATCAGCACCGAAGATCGAGAAATACTAAGGTGGCTCAAAGCTTGGGGAGTACCTCATCAGAGCTCAAAAGACCAAAATACCTTTAATCTCGTTCGATCTAACCAATGGCAAAATCTATACCCAGATCATTTATTGTCAGCCTTAACCACATCCAGAGATCCGTTGACTTACGATACTGGAAATAGATATCAATTCGAAGGCAACGTATTAATAGCCGATGACGACCCAATCAATCGGTTATTGTTTACTAAACAATTAAAGCAGTTCGGACTTAACGCCATCATAGTCAAAGATGGGCAAGAGGCATTGGATATTTTGAAGCAGAGTGATCAAGTAATTGACTTAGTCATCACCGATTGTCACATGCCAAATATGGATGGGTACGAATTAACTGAAATAATCAAATCATCGCCCGAATTATCTCATTACCCTGTGATTGGTTGTACCGCGGAAGATTCCAAACTGGTAGTAGAAAAAGCTGAACGTGTTGGGATGAACCAAGTGATTTATAAACCTTATTCTTTTAATGAGTTGGCAGTCGCCCTAGAGCAGTTGCTCCCAGCAACTTGCATCAAACAACACCCTGACCAGCCATGGGCAAGCAATTACTCTGAAGACGAACAATTACAGATGGCAAGCGTGATCTTCGAATCGTTCACTGCTGATAAATCAATGTTACAAGACGAAAAAGAGAATATAAAAGAAGTCTCCCATCGAATCAAAGGATCCGCGGGGTTACTTGGTTTAACGACACTTTACCGAGCAGCAAAAGACTGTGAAAAGGACCCGAACAACGCTCAAAAATTAAAACAGCTCACCGATGAGCTAAATAAGTCGATTGAATCGGCGTCTATCATATTAAAAAGGCTAAACCTCCAGTGAAAGTATTGATCGTCGAAGACTCATTGCTCCAAGCAACATCGATAAAAATTTTGCTTAAGAGATACGAAATTAGCAACGTTTATACCGCTTCGAATGGCGAAGAAGCGATCAAAATATGTCAGAATCATAACTTTGACCTCGCTTTCTGTGACTTGCAAATGCCACAAATTGATGGCGTATCTTTGCTAGCATCACCACAAGCGATGAGATCGATTAAACGAGTCGTTATATTAAGTGCCATGGCTAGCTCAGCATTAGAGTCGACCCAAAACATGTGTGTATTAATTGGCTATCAACACGTTGAGGTTATTCGTAAGCCAGTTAAAGACTCACATATCCAACGCTTATTATCTTCTCACTCTTTATCCAATACAGTGAATGCGATTCAGAGCTTACCTGTTGTGTTAAACGATAAACAAGTTCAGTTAGCATTCGAAAAGAATTGGTTCGTTAACGCATATCAAAGTCAGCACGACGTAAACAAAACTCAAGCCGTTGGTGTAGAGCTACTTGCGCGCCTCATGCACCCTGAATTGGGTTTACTCACTCCACTCCACTTCATGGAATCTGTTCGACGCCTTAATTTATTGGATAAGCTGTTTTACAACGTTCTGGAACAAGGGCTAAAAGATATCTCAAAGCTGCGCGAGCCATTAGGTTTTTCCATCAACATCGAGCAATCAACGCTTAGGATCGATGTCGCAGACAAGATAATAAACTTATGCAATGAATACAATGTATCCCCTTCATTGCTCACATTAGAGATAACTGAACACGAAACTTTTTTGCTTGATACCAATTGTTATAAGAATATCGCAAAATTGAGCATGTCCGGTATTGGTCTTTCTGTTGATGATTTCGGGACAGGTTACGCCTCATTATCACAACTCTCGAACTTACCTTTTACCGAGTTAAAGGTGGATCGAAGCTTCGTACATAATGTTAGTTCCAACAAAAAGCATCAAGTGCTAACCAAAGCCTGCATTAATCTTGCCGAAAATTTAGGGCTGTCTTGTATTATCGAAGGTGTTGAGAAACAACAGGATTTTGATTATCTATCTTCAATTGGTATGACAAGATACCAAGGCTACTTCACATCGAAGCCAGCAAGTTTTTCCGAATTAATCTCTCAGAATGATTTGAAATAATGAGGTTAAATCAACTGCAAGTCCTTATTGTTGACGATGCACCAATAGTCCTCTCCACCATACGCAATATGTTGATTTATATTGGATTTCATGAAAAAAACATCTTTCTTTCCACCTCACCAAAAGTCGCGATATCGCTAGTTAATGAAACATCATTTGATGTCATCATTTGTGATTACAATTTTGGCGAGGGCATGAATGGTAAGCAATTATTTGAAGAATTAAAACAAACACGAATGTTAAAAGATGATGGTGTTTTTATACTAGTTACTGGGGAAAACTCAGCTTTTTCTATTAGACCAATTATTGAATTGCGCCCAGATAACTACTTACTAAAACCTTTTAATCGTGAGACCTTAAAATTACGTATTACAGCATCGATTCGTAAGAAGAAAACACTAGAAGAAATCTATAATGCTGATCGAGCGCATCTCTATCGAGAAGGCCTTGAGCATTGTGAAGCTCTATCGCATTTTCACCCAGAGTACTTCTCTACAATCGAACAATTCAGAGGCCATTTCCTTTCTAAACTTGAGCTGTTTGATGAAGCAAAAATAGTGTATGAGAGTGCTATGGCAGAAGGGAATTTCGACTGGGCACAAGCAGGCTTAGCGAACAGCCTAGCTAACTTAGGACAACAGACCGAAGCCAATCAAATCATATCAACATTGATCAAAAACGCACCAAGCAATACGTTGTATCGTGATGAAGCAGCTCATGTGAGTTTGCTCAGTAATCGAATACCAGCTGCGATAGCACACTTCAAACTAGCTAGTAAGTTAACGCCTGGAAACTCAGATCGTGAACTAGCAATTGCCAACCTATGTTTATCCGTTAACGATTCTGAAACCGCACTTAAGCACTACCAAAATTACATTCATTTCAATAAGGATACGTTTCGCGACAATGTGCTAATGAAGCTCAATCACGTTAGGTTTCTTTTATATTCAGCTTCCGATGATATTAATAAGCAACAGAAACTCGAACAAGTTAACTTCATTCTGAGTAAAGTCTGGGAAGAGCAAATCCCTGAGATCCACTGCGACCTTGCACTTATCGCTGCACATATTTCGTTTGAAAAAAAAGAGTACAAAAAATCGATTAATCTCTTAACTGATCTACACAACGGTAACCAATTCAGAGAATTTTCGACCATTTATCATCATGCGTGGTTACTCGACAAAATGAGTTGTGAGTGCGAATTCAAAATAGCGGTCCAGCGAAGTAAGATTTTAATCATTAAAACAGAAAGTTCGGCGATCATATCAAGTCAAATGACAATGTTAAATGAACTAAACAGTCAAAATCATCGAAAAATACGATGGCTGAAAGAGCAGAATATTACAATAGAAAAGGCACAATCCAACTATAAAGCTTTATTGACAATATACTTGAATATACAGGAGCGCGCGCCAGTCATAAAAAAGGTGTGCATGAATATTATCAAGCTACTTACTCTTGCTTGGCCAAGTTCAATAGGGTCAAAACAAGTGAACACGATTATTAAAGAGTGTGACGAAGTCATCTTACAGCTTTACACCGCACAAGAATTATATGACATGGATTATCTACGTTTCTACAGTAAAGCCATATCGATGTGTCGCAATATAGAAACTAATCGATTATAGATGTATCGGAGACTTCCTAAGTTTTCTTTCTACACTTTAGGTTCTAAGACTTCAGGTAAAAAAAAGGCTTTGCCATAACAGCAAAGCCTTTTAACTATTCTAATGAGTTAGATTAATCTAAATTCGATTAACCTAAATTGACATTAACCAATGTGCGTTACGCCGCCCATGTATGGTTGAAGTACTGTTGGGATAGCAATACGGCCATCTGCTTCTTGGTTGTTCTCAAGGATAGCAACCATAGTACGACCAACAGCAAGACCAGAACCGTTTAGTGTGTGTACAAGTTCAGGTTTTTTCTCGCCTTTACGACGGAAACGAGCTTGCATACGACGCGCTTGGAAATCCCACATGTTTGAACAAGAAGAAATCTCACGGTAAGTCTCTTGTGCTGGAACCCATACTTCTAAGTCGTAAGTTTTCGCAGAACCGAAGCCCATGTCACCTGTACATAGAATCACTTTACGGTAAGGAAGCTCTAGAAGTTGAAGTACTTTCTCAGCGTGGCCAGTTAGCTCTTCAAGCGCTGCCATTGAGTCTTCTGGCTTAGTGATTTGTACTAATTCAACTTTATCGAATTGGTGCATACGGATAAGACCACGAGTGTCACGACCATAAGAACCCGCTTCAGAACGGAAACACGGCGTGTGAGCTGTCATCTTAAGTGGCAGTTCAGCTTCATCAGTGATCGTGTCACGAACCATGTTCGTTACCGGTACTTCCGCAGTAGGGATAAGCGATAGAGTCTTAAGAGGTACGTCACTTACTTGCTCAGTTAGCGGGCTTGTGTGGAACAAGTCTTCGCCGAACTTAGGAAGTTGACCAGTACCGTAAAGGCTATCGTGGTTCACTAGATACGGTACGTACATTTCTGTGTAGCCGTGCTCATCAGTGTGAAGGTCCAGCATGAACTGAGCAATAGCACGGTGTAGACGTGCAAATTTGCCTTTCATCACGATGAAACGAGAACCCGAGATTTTAACTGCGCTAGCAAAATCAAGACCGCCAGACATTTCGCCAAGATCGACGTGATCTTTCACTTCAAAGTCGTAAGTCTTAGGTTGACCCCAACGAGAAACTTCTACGTTATCGTCTTCATCTTTACCATCTGGCACTTCTGCATCAGGTAGGTTAGGAATAGACATTGTGATCGTTTCTAGCTCAGATTGAAGATCAGCCAATGCTACTTTAGCTTGGTCTAGTTCTGCGCCTAAGTTGCCTACTTCTGCAAGGATACGCTCAGCTTCTTCATGGTCGCCTTTTGCTTTCGCTTGACCAATGGACTTCGATCGAGAGTTACGTAACGCTTGTAGCTCTTCAGTTTTCATCTGAAGGGACTTACGTTTTTCTTCAAGTTCACGAATTGTCTCTACATCAAGGGTGAAGCCTCGACGTGCTAATTTTGCCGCTGTTTCATCCAGCTCAGCTCGAAGTAATTTAGAATCCAGCATTGCTAATCCTATGCTTTAGTTATTTGAATATTCAGTAGCTTACTACTGAATCACTGCTAAACCCCTAAAACTGGTGTTATTTCGACCAATTTATAACGATTTAATTGAAATTTTATGACTAGGTAACGATATCCAAAAAAGACTACTTTTCATAGCGTTTTTGTGGGCTTTTTGCGTCCAAATCCGCCAGATAATCTAGCTTCTCGCCAATTTTGGTCTCTAAGCCTCGTTTTGTTGGGAAATAGTATTGCTTCTCTCCCATTTCAGGAGGCAGATACTTTTCACCAGCGGCGTAGGCTCCTGGTTCGTCATGAGCATAACGGTATTCTTGCCCGTAGCCCATGTCCTTCATCAAAGTTGTCGGTGCATTTCGCAAATGATGCGGCACTTCATATTCAGGAAGATTGTGAGCATCTGTTAACGCTTGCTTCCACGCGGTGTAAACGGCGTTACTCTTTGGTGCACATGCGAGATAAACAACCGCCTGCGCAATCGCACGCTCCCCTTCAGCAGGGCCAATGCGCGTGAAGCAATCCCAAGCCGACATCGCTACCTGCATAGCGCGAGGATCAGCGTTACCGATATCTTCAGAAGCAATCGCCAGCAAGCGTCTAACGATATACAAAGGATCACAACCCGCAGCAATCATTCGTGCTGACCAGTACAAGGCCGCATCAGGGTTTGAGCCACGAATTGACTTATGAACCGCGGAGATTAGGTCGTACCAAATATCACCCTTGTTATCGAAACGAGCGACTTTCTCACCAGCCACTTCAGCCAACAACTGCAAGGTTATCGCTTTCTCGCCTTTATCGTTGTCTTCTGCCATGTCATACAGCAGTTCAAGGTAGTTAAGCGACATACGCGCGTCGCCGTTAACCAGTTCTGCAAGGCGATCTAAAACATTATCAGCAAAATCAACAGGCACATCACCTAACCCACGTTGCTTATCTTCAATCGCTTGGCGAATGACAAGAGAAATATCATCTGTGTTCAGGGACGTCAGTTTGTAGACACGCGCACGTGACAACAAAGCGTTGTTCAGTTCAAAAGATGGGTTTTCTGTCGTCGCACCAATAAAGGTCACGGTGCCATCTTCGATATGAGGCAGAAAAGCATCTTGCTGACTTTTGTTAAAGCGATGGACTTCGTCCACAAACAGGATGGTTCTGCGCCCTGCTTGCTTGTTCTCGCGCGCTTTTTCAATTGCAATACGAATGTCTTTTACGCCCGAGGTTACCGCCGATACGCGTTCCACTTCAGCATTCGCATAGTTTGCTGCAACTTCGGCTAACGTCGTTTTACCGGTGCCCGGAGGCCCCCACAAAATCATCGAGTGGATATGGCCCGCTTCCAACGCTCTGCGAAGTGGTTTACCTGGGCCTAATATATGCTGCTGACCGATGTACTGTTCGACAGTTTCCGGTCTCATACGAGCAGCAAGGGGACGAAAATCTTCGTCCCCCGCAAAATCTAAGCTGTAATTACTCAATTGCAATCTCTTGATTCGTTGATGGCATTAATGCCTATCGACGTACTACCAAACGATCTGCTTGTTTAGATCAGTTTCTTTGGTCGTCGACCTCGACACCTTCCGGTGCCACAAAAGTAAAGCGGTCTGCTGCAGGTTTACCCAAATCAACATTGCTAAAGGTAAACTCACCTTTTTGACCGTCTTGTTCAATCACATTAAAGCCCTGAACAATGCCCTTTTCGGTGATATTAATCTGGAAGTCGCCCTGATTAGAATCGACAGCAGTTGGCGTTAGCGTGAATTGGTTACCCGTTTGCGCCACATTATAGTTATCCCAATCACTTTCTTGGTTACGTGTAAGCAGGACAAAAGGTGTCTGTGATGTCGCTTGCTCTTGCCAATAAATGCTCACTTGCTCAATGAACGGGCTGTAGTACCACAAGCTTTGGCCATCAGATACCAACAAGTTTTCATCAGGGAACGTGGTCTCCCAGCGGAACAGGCTTGGGCGTGCAATCTCTACCGTGCCCTCACCTTCCATAACAACATCACCATCAGGGCTGGTCACGACTTGTTTAAAGTCAGCGCTGAAGCCTGCGTTTAATGCCAAGCGGCTACTCAACTCTTCTTTCGGAGAAGCAAACACTGAGAAGCTCATAAATAAAAGTGCGAATACTTTTTTCATCAATAATCCTGTTAGAACATAAGTCGGTCATATTTTCGATTTGACCGACTGAATAGTTATGAGTTCCTACCGGAACTAATCTTTTGGTGGCGCTGGTGCTAAGACTTCTCGGTTACCGTTATGACCTGGAGCACTTACGATACCTTGAGCTTCAAGTTGCTCGACAATACGTGCAGCACGGTTGTAGCCAATCTTGAATCGACGCTGTACGCCTGAAACTGAGCCACGACGTGAATGAACAACGTGTTCTACCACTTGATCAAACAGAGGATCGACCTCTTCATCACCTTCCATCTTCTCACCCGGAAGCAAGGTTTCTGGGGTTTGTTCGCCGTTGGTGATTTCATCAATATAGTTTGGCTTACCACGCGCTTTCCAGTTATTCACGACTGCGTGTACATCGTCATCAGATGCAAAGGCACCGTGAACACGAGTTGTATGGCTAGAACCAGGAGGCAAGTAAAGCATATCACCCATGCCCAATAGTGATTCCGCACCACCTTGGTCAAGGATAGTTCGTGAATCCGTTTTAGTTGATACCGTAAAGGCCACACGGGTTGGAATGTTCGCTTTAATAAGACCAGTAATAACATCCACTGATGGACGTTGCGTCGCTAGGATCAAGTGAACACCCGCCGCACGTGCTTTTTGTGCCAAACGTGCAATCAGTTCTTCAACCTTCTTACCAACCACCATGATTAGGTCGGCAAATTCATCAACGATAACCACAATGTAAGGCAGCTTCTCAAGCAATGGCGCTTCTGGGTCCATGCTGTCGCCCGGCTTCCACAGTGGATCGTGAATTGGGTGACCCGCTTCCGCTGCCATCTTAAGCTTATCGTTGTAACCTTTAATGTTACGAACGCCTAATGCTGACATCAGCTTATAACGTCGTTCCATCTCGCCAACACACCAACGAAGGGCGTTCGACGCATCTTTCATGTCGGTTACCACTTCAGACAATAGATGAGGAATACCCTCATAAACCGATAGCTCAAGCATTTTCGGGTCGATCATGATGAAGCGAACATCTTCCGGTGATGCTTTGTAAAGCATACTCAGAATCATTACGTTCACACCTACCGACTTACCAGAACCGGTTGTACCTGCAACCAGAACGTGAGGCATTTTCGATAGATCAGCAATAACGGCTTCACCAGCGATGTCTTGTCCTAGAACCACTGTCGTTGGCGATTTCGCTTCTTGGAACTGAGGGCTAGCAACCACGTCTGAGAAGAATACCGTTTGGCGACTCATATTCGGCAGTTCTAAGCCAACATAAGGTTTACCCGGAATCACTTCTACGACACGTACTGCCAATGCAGAGAGCGAACGCGCTAAGTCCATAGAAAGGCCAGAAATACGGCTTACTTTCACACCTGGAGCCAGATCAAGTTCGAATCGAGTGATTACTGGACCTGGGAAAATGTCGACAACGTCTGCTTTGATCTTGTAGTCCGCTAGCTTAGATTCAACAAGACGAGCAATTGCCTCTAGCGCATCACGGTCAATAAAGGTTTCACGCTTTTCAGGGTGGAATAACAATTCAAGCGTGGGTAATGGCTCAGCAGGCTTAGGTAAATTAACATCTTGTTGAACCAAGAACGGATTCTGCGCCGCTGCCATATTCGCTTGGGCTTCAGAAACAATGCTTTGGAATGCGGCGACATCTTGATCTTGATCTTGATGCGCAGGTTCTTCTTCCGTTACTTCTTCCCAAGGAAGATCAACAGTTGGCTCTAGGTTTTGTGCTGTTGGCTGTTCAGGTTCTGAATGTTCTTCTTGATAAGGGAAAGGTTCAAACTGTTCTTCGATTAATGCTGCGTCAGCTAATTCAGCTTCAGCCTGTTCTGATTCAAGCTCTGAGCCCTGTTGGTAGCTTTGCTCTTCCGTAACATCAAGCGGTGAAGGTTGTGCAGAGAAATCGTCTTCCACGGTTGCTTCTGGCTCGCCCATAGGTGAAGCGTATAAAGATTCAGGTTGAACATCTTCAGAACCAAATTCGCCATTTACTTGTGGTGAGCTATCTAATTCTGGTTCAGCACTTCTAAGGTCAGCATGAGCAGGGCCAACTTCTGGTTGTTCGTTCTGCATGTATTGTTGGTAAGCAACCTGAGAATCATGCGCGTCAACCTGATCTTGTTCTGCTAGGTCATCTTCATACATGGCCGCATTTTCTAGCTGCTCTATCGTTGCATTCAACTGTTTAGAGCGCTCAATACCTTCTTCTAGCGGTTCTTCTGGCGCTTGGTAAACAGCTGCTGCAGGGATCGTTTGCTCTGACTCAATTACCGCTTGAGGCTGAACCTGAGGTTCTTCATGAACAGGAGCTTCTTGTTTCGCAGGAGCATCGACAGGCATATGAATATTGTAATTACGCTTCGGCGATGCAGCATTGTCTCGCGCATTTGTCGCCACGTCTGCCGACTCATTGGTCGCAGAAAAACTCATCGCAGGATCTAGCGGATCATGCTCTGTTGATTCTTTGTTGCCTTCTATAGCAGGAACATCGCGGTAAGTTGGCGCTTGATGCTGCTGATGACGTTCTTCGATTAAATCGCGGTCTGCTGATTCTCTTAATTGAGGCTCAAGCAGCTCTTGGTCTTGGCCACGAGCCTTATTAACAGTAGACGTGAAAAATTTGATGGCACATTCACCCAACCATTCCACAATGCTTAGCCAAGAGATACCGGTTAATAGAGTGAAACCAGCACCCCATAAGAAAAGAAGAACCAGCGTACTACCAAGAACATTCAACGTTGGAAGTGCAAGGCTTGTTAAAACGTCACCTACCACGCCACCGGATGAAAAGTACCAGATGTCGTCAAAGTTGATATCCGCTAAACCACAACTCGTAAGAATTAGGATAGTCAGGCCAAGTAAGCGAGTGCCCCACAGCATGAAGTCGATCTGCTCGTCTTCATTACGTTTGCGGAATAAAACCCACGCAGCAACCGTCACTAAGATAGGCAGAGGGTAAGCCAAAGAGCCAAATACGAAGAAAAGCGTATCCGCCAACCAAGCACCTAGGTAGCCACCCGCATTTTGAATGTCACCACCCCACGCCGTTTGCGACCATGATGGGTCTGCAGGACTAAAAGTTAATAACGCAACGGCAAGTAGAATAGAGAAGAGAACACCGAGAATCAGACTGCACTCTTTGAGACGTTGAGAACCACTCAAACGAGGAGACTGAGGCTCTTCACTCGTTTTAATGATTGTTTCTACTTTATTACTGCTCTGCTTGAACATAAACCAACTTAATAATTAAACGGGATAAAAACATCTCGAGCGGCCAAAGCCGCTCGTTTCAATGAAACTACTGTTGATTTAACCATATCAAACAGAAAAACCCAATTCCAGAAAGCAAGAAAGCGGAACAAATGTCCGCTTTCTTTCATTTCACCAATTGTGACTAACGAGTTTTAATCACAAGTTGATTGGTTTGTTTCACTTCTTCCATTACTACGTAAGTTCGAGTGTCGTTTACGCCCGGTAGACGAAGTAACGTATCACCCAGTAGCTTACGGTAAGCACCCATATCAGATACACGTGTTTTTAGAAGATAGTCAAAATCACCCGACACTAAATGACACTCTTGGATGTCATCCAGTTTCTGCACAGCGGTGTTGAATTGTTCGAACACATCTGGCGCACCACGGTTCAACGTAATTTCAACAAACACTAAAAGTGAAGCATCAAGGTACTGTGGGTTCAGCAACGCTGTGTACCCAGTAATGTAACCTTGACGTTCTAAACGACGAACACGTTCAAGACATGGAGTTGGAGAAAGTCCTACTCGTTTTGAGAGTTCAACGTTTGAGATACGACCGTCTTTTTGCAACTCATTAAGAATGTTGCGGTCAATACGATCTAGTTCCTTGGACGGCTTCTTATAATTGTCTGCCATT
Source organism: Vibrio sp. 10N.239.311.G01 (assembly GCF_041465805.1). Classification (NCBI taxonomy): domain Bacteria; kingdom Pseudomonadati; phylum Pseudomonadota; class Gammaproteobacteria; order Vibrionales; family Vibrionaceae; genus Vibrio; species Vibrio sp. 10N.239.311.G01. Next base: position 82,774 of record NZ_JBFSRM010000004.1, on the reverse strand, counting down.
TTTTATTCCACCTTATTACTTCCTTGCAAAAAAATATACTACAACTTTTTAATATTCAGTATCAAATTTTATCTAAACCTATCTATACTAGATATTAATTCGACAGAATTACCCTACACATAGATAAAACAACCAAAATAAAATGAGGAGTCAGGATGATCATTGGCGTACCTAAGGAAATCAAGAACCACGAATACCGCGTTGGTATGACCCCAGCTAGCGTGAGAGAACTAATCTCACACGGCCACCAAGTTTTTGTAGAAACCAATGCCGGTACTGGTATCGGTTTTTCAGACGATGATTACATCGCTGTAGGCGCATCCATTCTTCCTACTGCTGCTGACGTTTTCGCGAAAGCAGAGATGATTGTAAAGGTTAAAGAACCTCAAGCTGTCGAGCGAGCTATGCTTCGCGAAGGGCAAATATTATTTACCTATTTACACCTTGCACCAGATTTTCCACAAACTGAAGAGCTTATCAAGAGCAAAGCTGTCTGCGTAGCCTATGAGACTGTAACAGATAATATGGGTCGCTTGCCACTATTAGCACCAATGTCTGAAGTAGCTGGTCGTATGTCTATTCAAGCAGGTGCACAAACATTAGAGAAATCTAACGGTGGTTGTGGTCTTCTTCTTGGTGGCGTTCCAGGTGTTGAACCAGCAAAAGTTGTTGTTGTTGGTGGAGGTGTTGTAGGTGCTAACGCAGCACGTATGGCTGTAGGCCTTCGCGCTGATGTTACAATTCTTGACCGTAACGTAGATACACTGCGTCGACTTGATGAAGAATTCCAAGGTCGCGCAAAAGTGGTTTATTCTACTGAAGACGCCATTGAGAAGCATGTTCTAGAAGCAGACCTAGTAATTGGTGCAGTACTAATTCCTGGCGCAGCAGCTCCAAAATTGGTTACAAAAGAGCACATCGCTAAGATGAAGCCAGGTTCAGCAGTTGTTGATGTTGCAATCGACCAAGGCGGTTGTTTCGAGACTTCTCACGCAACCACTCACGCAGACCCAACTTACATTGTTGATGACGTAGTTCACTACTGTGTTGCAAACATGCCTGGCGCTGTTGCTCGTACTTCAACTTACGCACTAAACAATGCAACACTTCCTTACATTGTTAAGCTAGCGAACAAAGGCTACCGCGAAGCACTTCTATCTGATGAAGGCTTCCTAGAAGGTCTAAACGTTATTCACGGTAAAGTAACTTGTAAAGAAGTTGCAGAAAGCTTTGACCTTGAATACGTAGACCCAGCAGAAGCAATCGCAATGTTTAACTAATGATGTAATGACTAACTGAACGCAATAATCTTCTCGTTGAAGCGTTCAGTTAACTCATACACATTAAACAAAAAGCCAGTACGACATTATGTCGCGCTGGCTTTTTTGCATTAATGGATTTAGTTCGTAAAAACACGTAACAGTACGGTTTACCACTAGCGCTCGATTTTAACCCCATGAATCAATAGATTTCTTGGCGTAATACTGCGTTCACAGAACTCTTCAATCGTAGCTTCATAACCTTGCTCTTGCAGATAGATAGCGCGATCTAAAGCCAGCCATATCTCTAATGGTCGTCTAAAGACTTGTTGAACCAAACTCAGCTTTTCCATTTCCCAGAAAAGCGCTTCGCCTTGAATCAAATAAGAGTCAAAATCAATATCTGAGCCCAGCGATAGCTCTTTCACTTCAGATGCCCAACGGCAGAAAGATTCAAAACCCTCAGCTAACTCTGATTTTTTGATGCTCGGTACAGGAATGTATTCGTCAATGTTAAGTTCAGCCTTAAGCAACTGGCTGAAGCCTAGACGATAGCTCATCTCTAGTTGACGATGTCTTTTTACTCTTTCACCACCAGTAACGGTTTCTTGAAGCGGGATTCTCAAGTCGCTCTTACTTAACGTTAATGCTGAGCTTTTCGCGATAGAAGACATCGTTTGATAGTTTTCGTCTCGAATAAGATGATAACAACAAGGAGAAATAGTGACCGCTGGTAGCCCATGTGACACTGACTTTTTAACTAGCTCAACATGAAGATCACCACAAGCATGAAGGGCCACGGCATGTTGGTACGAATTAAACACGTCATCGGCCTTGTCTGAAAACGCATCTCCTTGAACAAAATCCATCGCTAACTTCTGGTCATCCGCAATCTTTTGTCCGCTTTCGCATAACGATTGCTGCCATTCAAAGCTAGTGACTTTTTGATCCGATTGCTGAGATAGGATTCGACCAAGAAAGCCTTTACCAGAACACCACTCGAGCCACTCTTTGCCATGGTGAAGGCATAATGCAGCCTCGCCCATTGTGACAATTTGATGTAGCTTTCGGCCAGGAATACCATCAGCAGTACCACGTGGGAGGTCTAAACCAACCAAAGCAGTGTTATCGAACTGGATGTTTTGGGTAGCAGTTTCTAATTCAGGTAGGAAACGAGTCAGTTCCTCAATCAAAAGCTGAGGCTGCTCTTTTAAGGTTTGAATGCTTTCATTATCTAAGCTTTCTAACCAATCAACGAGTGGACGATTGACCTCTTTCCACGGCTGCTGTTGAGTTTGGCATAGGTGAAAAGGCTCTGAACGCCAATAAATTTGGTGCTCTAACAAAAATGAGTCGAGTATTTTAAATCGTGAATGCATGCTTCCCCCTATGATGGGTGGATTGTAGGGGGTAGAGGCCGAAATAGAAAGGCACTATATGAGATGCGGCGCAAAGAGAGTCAGTGTAAAGAAAAGTTATCGAGATGCGAACGTTTGAGGATGACACATAATTAAAACAAAAACCGGCCTGATAACAGACCGATTTAAAATTTAGAAATGCTTCCGAGCTTCTAGTCTTGTAATGTTCTAATCACTATCTCACCGGCAGATCGATATCCTTAAACATCTCTTCGATTTCTTCATTTGATTTCAAAGAGATAGCTTGCTCTACCACTGGACGAGTTAAGTGAGGTGCAAAGCGCTCCATGAAATCAAACATGTAAGAACGCAGGAACGTACCTTTTCTAAAGCCAATGCTGGTTGTGCTCGCACCAAATAGGTGGCTCGCATCAATAGCAACCAAATCGGTATCTTGTTCATGGTCAATCGCCATGCTCGCAATCACACCAACACCAATGCCCATACGAACGTAAGTTTTGATTACATCGGCATCCGTAGCAGTAAACACAACACGTGGCGTTAGACCTACTTTATTGAAGGCAGTATCCAATTCAGAGCGACCAGTAAAGCCAAAGACGTAAGTCACCAGAGAGTAAGCCGCAAGATCTTCGATCGTGATATTACGCTTCTGTGCCAGGGGATGATCTTTGGTCACGACGATCGAACGGTTCCAGTGGTAACAAGGCAGCATAATCGCATCTTGGTAAAGGTGTAGCGCTTCCGTTGCAATCGCAAAATTCGCTGTACCTTTAGCGACGGCTTCTGACATTTGGCTTGGCGTACCTTGGTGCATGTGAAGCGATACTTTTGGATAGCGCGCCGTGAAACCTTTAATCACATCAGGCAGTGCATAACGAGCTTGAGTATGAGTCGTTGAAATATTCAATGTACCCATCTCTGGATGTGTGTGTTCACCCGCTACCGCTTTAATGCTTTCAACGCGCGCCAAAATCTCTTGAGAGATACGAATGATATCCTCACCCGCTTGGGTAACCTGCGTTAGATGCTTGCCGCTACGCTCAAAAATCTGAATGCCTAGTTCGTCTTCAAGTAATCTAACTTGCTTACTAATGCCAGGCTGAGATGTGTACAAACTCTCTGCTGTAGCTGAAACATTTAGGTTATGGTTTACAACCTCAACAATGTACTTCAGTTGCTGTAACTTCATATCTAACCTCGTAATCCTTTACTCATTTCTGTGCTAACTTATTTGCAAAGAGAGCGTTATAGTCGCGTGTAATATAATTAATAGTTATAACGCTTCGAACACAAAAATGACAGGAAAATTGAGTTTTTCTAGCTTAACAAACAAAAACATCACTAACGCTTTGCAACCCAACCCTCATTCTCATACATTAGTTGGTAAGTTTTGATTGCCGATTTCGCTCAACAAGAGATAATCAGAAATTGCAATTTACGAGTGCCGATACACAATGGAATCGTGTATCCTCTCCAGTTAGCTATAGAAAATAATAAGCAGACTCAAATATATGAATATTGGTTTAATAATCGTCTTAGTAGCCGTTCTTTTGGTGTTAGTTTTAGGCTACAACATCATGCTTCAATATAAAGTTAAGGTAGAAACAGCGAAGAAACAGGAAGCTTCTCGTTATCTAACCATTATTGACGGTACAGAAGAACTGATTGGCAACGCTCATCACATGCCGTTTAGCCAAGATCTTCTTGTATGCTTAAACAATCGAATTCTTGATGCATTAGAAAACATGTATCAACTCGATCCAAAAAATAAGCAGCTTGCCCAACGCATTGAAAGCGTAAAACAACAAATCACTCAGCTAAAAGAGAACTACAAAGGTGGCGAGAGTACCGCTTTCCGCGTACCAAGTAGTGACAAGCAAGCGATCATGATGCTTAAGTTAGTTAAACGCCTGCGTGATACGGTGCGCAACGAGCACAATAAAGGCCGTTTCGAGACTCAAGCTTATGTGGTTGAAAATGCTCGCCTAGAAACAATTCAAATCCGTATTAACATTGAAAATGTTATCAAACGTGCAAACGATTCGATTTCTCGCGGACAACCGGGAACAGCGATTCAGCTATTACGCAAAGGTATTGATGCTTTGGCGACTAAGAACGACTCGTACTCTAATCAAGCCAAAGAAAAGCTTCAACAGATGCTTAACGAGCTTGACCAGAAACGCCAAGACAAAAACGCTCAAGATTTGCAGCAGATGGAATCTAAAGAACGAGAAGACGATATGGATGCCCTCTTCGGTCAGAAGAAGAAATGGTAACAGTCTAACTCAACACTTAAAGGCCGCCTTATTTACATTAAATAGGCGGCCTTTTTTGTAGCTGTTGAATTTCCTTTCTCTGTATAGGGAGATCTCTTGAGCTGTGATAAAATCCCCGCATTATCAACAAACTTTCCCTGACCATGTATCAAGAATTACTCGCTCCAATCCACTCTTTTCTTAAAGCCGAAACGCCAGATTCATGGATAGATGAAGCCAAAAAGCCAGAAAATCTTCACATCATTCTACGCGATCACATGCTGTGTGAACTTAAGGCGGCACAGAGTGCTTTATTCCTTATTCGCAAGTACGCCGTCGATAAAGAAAGCGCGAAGCAACTGAATGAATGGATTTTGCCATACGAGCAATTTGCTTACCGTCGTATCGGAGACTTAGAGTCTCTGCGTGGTAAAAGCAACGTATCCAAGCAAATCACAGCGAAAGAAGGCTGTAATTACGGTGCTGACCTAATCGATAAGATGGTTTTACTGATCAAAGAAGAGCTGCATCACTTCTACCAAGTCATGGAGTTGATGGAGAAGAAAGGCGTGACTTACCAGCCAATCGAGGCGGGTCGTTACGCTAAGGGCTTGATCAAACAAGTTAAGACTTACGAGCCTGATGCTCTGGTTGATAAGCTTATCATCGGTGCGTTTATTGAAGCTCGCTCTTGTGAGCGCTTCGCTAAATTGGCTCCTTTCTTGGAAGAAGACATGGAGAAGTTTTACGTGTCTCTACTTCGTTCAGAAGCTCGCCACTACCAAGATTACCTTGAGCTAGCAGAACAGATCGCAGGGAAAGATATTTCAGAGCGTATTTCGCATTTTGCTCAAGTAGAAGCTGATCTTATCACTTCAGAAGACAGCGACTTCAAATTCCATAGTGGTGCTCCGGTTTAGGCTCCACACAGAACATTCAGTCCAGTTTAGACTAATCCAGACTAAAAAATTAAGGCCAGCAATTTGCTGGCCTTCTTTATTTATATCTCAATCCAAATATAGACTTAAGCAAGCGTACCGTTGATCTCTGCAAGTACAGCAGCAGGGTCTATCGCTTGCGTAATCGGACGACCAATAACAAGGTAGTCTGAACCTGATTCAATCGCTTTAGAAGGCGTCATGATGCGCTTCTGGTCACCAACATCTGCGCCGACAGGACGAATACCTGGAGTAACTAGCTTGAACTCTTGACCAAGTGCACCTTTAAGCAAAGAAGCCTCTTGTGCAGAACATACAACACCGTCTAAGCCAGAGTTTTTCGTTAGAGAAGCCAAGCGCATCACGTGTTGTTGTGGTTCAAGATCCAGACCGATACCCGCTAAGTCAGATTGCTCCATACTGGTGAGTACCGTTACACCGATTAACAGTGGACGATCTTTGCCATAAGGTTCTAAGATTTCGCGAGAAGCCGTCATCATACGCTCACCACCACTTGCGTGTACGTTCACCATCCAAACACCCAGTTCAGCGGCAGCACGGACTGCTTTTGAACATGTGTTCGGGATGTCGTGGAATTTAAGGTCTAAAAATACTGAGAAACCACGCTTATGTAATTCACGAACAAATTCAGGGCCAAACAGGGTAAACATCTCTTTGCCCACTTTTAGGCGGCAAGATGCTGGGTCAATTCGATCGACAAAGGCTAACGCATCCGCTTGATTATCATAATCCAAGGCTACAATGATTTTTTGGTCGTTCATTTCATCTCCTAACGCAGTTAACTTTCTAAAAATTTCTAATCACCTAAGCAGGTGATAAATAACAGTCATAAAAATGCAGCCCGAAAGCTGCAATTAATAATTTGGTCTTAAAGTGACCACAAATCTATTCACCATCAAGCCCACGAATAGGCTTGATCGTCCCCCACCCTTTACATGAAGGGCAGTGCCAATACAAAGAGTGTGTCGAGAAACCACACTGACGACAACGGTAATGAGGCTTAACCTTAAGCTGTTCACCAACCATAGATTGAAGTGTGGTTAAGCTGTCTTTTGCTCGGCCTTCTTCTGCTTCCGCTAGGTGGTAATCGATTAATCGATAAAAACCTTTCATGGTTGGATTTTTAACAAGCTGCTTTGTCAGTAACTCTTGAGCAGAGCCTACATCTTCATGGTGAGCAACCAATTGCGCCAGCATCAGTTCGGCAGATACACCGGCTTTCTTCTGAATACACGCTTTGAGGAACTCGACCAATTGAGCTTCTTGTCCAAGCTTGTGGTAACACTCAGCAAGGGTTGGCAACACCTCACTGATAAAATCGATATCTTGTTCAAGTACCGATTCAAGACAATCAATTGTCTTTTGGTAATCTTCGTTCGCTAAGTGGAACTTCCCTAGTGCGATACTTGCGCGAACACATTTAGGGTCTTCAGAAAGCGCCTTCTTAAAATGCTGAAGCGCTTTAGAACGATTACCATCGGCTTGTTCTTGCATTGCAAGCTCACACCAGAAATGCGCGACTGTGGCACGCATCTTCATTTTTTTCTTGCCGAGCTTAACTAAGATATTTCCGTAATGGATAGCCTTGTTCCACTCACGGGTCTGCTGATAAATAGCCACCAACTGCTGTAAAGCGCCCTCTTTATGGTCAGGTTCTTCTACAAGTTGTTCAAAGATTTTTTCAGCGCGATCAAGGAAGCCAGAGACCATGTAGTCTTTAGCTAATTGTTGCAGTGCGAGATTTTTCTGATCGAGGGTAAGCCCCGAACGAGAGATGAGATTTTGGTGAATACGAATAGCGCGGTCGACTTCGCCTCTTGAGCGGAACAAGTTGCCCAAAGCCAAGTGAGTATCGATGGTTTCATTGTCTACTTGAAGCAGTTCAATAAAGTGATCAACCGCTTTGTCAGATTGATCTGACAGTAATAGGTTCAAACCCGTCACGTATTGACGGGATATCTGGTGTGATTGCTTTTGTTTTTCTTGCTGAGCGTTACGATTACCCATATACCAGCCATAAGCGGCTGCGATGGGCAAAAGTAAGAACAGTAACTCTAACATCAAATATAGCCTTTAAGCTTTAGTATCAGCAGGGACCTGCTTTGATTGCTTATTGAGTTGCTTCTTCAAGCGATGAATTTTTAGCTGAGACCGCATGTGCATATTACCAAAGACTAACCAAGCAAGGGCGAAGCCTGAAACGAATACAACACCTAATAAACTTGATAGGTGGAAGTCACCTTGCGCTAGCAGATAGTTGAAATTCACAGTTGTTTGGTTTTGAGAGCCTAAAGCCAGTGCAATTAGGAAAAGTGCGATAACGGCGACTATTTTTATAATTTTCATAGTTCATCACTCATTGGTTGGTTAGCTGTACGATTATGCAGGAAAATTACTAATCAGACCACCATATTATGGTCATAAAAAAGCGGCATACATTATAGTATGCCGCTTTTCTTAATTCCGATAAGTAGGCTACATTCCTGAGTTTACTCGTTCACGCAGCTCTTTACCTGGTTTGAAGTGAGGAACGTATTTACCTTCTAACTCAACCTTGTCACCAGTCTTTGGGTTACGTCCAACACGAGGCTCACGATAATGCAGAGAAAAGCTGCCAAAACCGCGAATTTCGATTCGATCACCACTTTCTAGTGTTGAAGCCATATGCTCTAAAATGTCTTTTACAGCGTCTTCAATTTCTTTTGCAGAAAGATGCGTTTGCTCAGCGCACAGTCTCTCAATCAATTCAGACTTAGTCATAGTTACCCTCGTTGGTTTTCTTTTTAGAAATTATAGACCTATCGGAAAAATAAGCAAAAAAAAAGGAGCCTTACGGCTCCTTTCTTGGCTAGATAGCTATAATTCTCTTAATGAGAAGCTATTATTCGCCTTTAGCAGCTTTGAATGCGTCTGCCATTGCGTTACCGAACGCGCCTTCTTCAGACTTGTTCAGTGAAGCCATTGCTTCTTGCTCATCAGCTTCATCTTTAGCTTTGATAGATAGGTTGATTACGCGGTTCTTACGGTCTACACCAGTGAACTTCGCTTCAACGCTGTCGCCAACGCTTAGGATTAGAGATGCATCTTCGATACGGTCGCGAGAAACTTCAGAAGCGCGGATGTAACCTTCAACGCCTTCGATTAGCTCGATAGTAGCGCCTTTCGCGTCAACTGCAGTAACAGTACCGTTTACAAGAACACCTTTCTTGTTGTCAGCAACGTATGCGTTGAACGGGTCGTTTTCCATTTGCTTAACGCCAAGAGAAATACGCTCACGCTCTGCATCTACTGCTAGAACAACAGCAGAGATTTCGTCGCCTTTCTTGTATTCACGTACAGCTTCTTCGCCGGCAGCGTTCCAAGAAATGTCAGATAGGTGTACAAGACCGTCGATACCGCCTTCTAGACCGATGAAGATACCAAAGTCAGTGATAGACTTGATCTTACCAGTAACTTTGTCGCCCTTAGCTTGCATTTCTGCAAATGACTGCCATGGGTTAGCTTTACACTGTTTCAGACCTAGAGAGATACGACGACGTTCTTCGTCGATATCAAGAACCATAACCTCAACTTCGTCGCCAACATTAACAACTTTAGAAGGGTGGATGTTCTTGTTAGTCCAATCCATTTCAGAAACGTGTACTAGACCTTCAACGCCTTCTTCGATTTCAACGAAGCAGCCGTAGTCAGTTAGGTTTGTAACACGACCAGAAAGCTTGTGACCTTCTGGGTAACGCTTAGCGATTGCTACCCATGGATCTTCGCCTAGTTGCTTAAGACCTAGTGAAACACGAGTGCGCTCACGATCGAACTTAAGAACTTTAACTAGGATTTCGTCACCAACGTTAACGATCTCTGATGGGTGCTTAACGCGCTTCCAAGCCATATCTGTGATATGTAGAAGACCGTCAACACCGCCAAGGTCAACGAATGCACCGTAGTCAGTAAGGTTCTTAACGATACCTTTAACTTCAGTACCTTCTTGTAGAGTTTCAAGAAGTTCGTCACGCTCAACACTGTTTTCAGATTCGATAACAGCACGACGAGAAACAACAACGTTGTTACGCTTCTGGTCTAGCTTGATTACTTTGAACTCTAGCTCTTTGTTTTCTAGGTGAGCAGTGTCACGGATAGGACGTACGTCTACTAGAGAACCTGGAAGGAAAGCACGGATACCGTTAAGTTCAACAGTGAAACCGCCTTTAACTTTACCGTTGATGATACCAACAACAGTTTCAGCTTCTTCACAAGCTTTCTCAAGTACGATCCAAGCTTCGTGACGCTTAGCTTTCTCACGAGAAAGTTGAGTTTCACCGAAACCATCTTCAACAGCGTCTAGAGCTACGTCTACTTCAGCACCAACTTCAACTTCAAGTTCGCCAGCAGCGTTCTTGAATTGTTCAGCAGGGATAGCAGATTCAGACTTAAGACCAGCGTCTACAAGAACGAAACCGTTCTCGATAGCTACTACAGTACCTTTAACGATGCTGCCTTGTTGGAATTCAGTTTCAGATAGAAACTCTTCAAAGAGTTGAGCAAAAGATTCAGTCATTATTTAATCTTCAATAATTAAACGTCCATGGGTATCCTACCGCATGGGGTTGATAAATTCGCCGGTCATCATCCTTGCGACCAACGTTCGTACTAGCTCGGCGAAATTACCCAGCCAGTTTCGATTCAATATAGTGTAGTGCTTTTTCTACTACCTGCTCAATATTCATTGAGGTGGAATCAAGCACTAGAGCATCCTCTGCAGGGCGAAGTGGCGCCACTGGGCGATTACGATCTCGGTCGTCTCGCTCTTGGATCTCGCTCAAAAGGTCGTCAAATTTAACATCTAACCCCTTCTGTTGCAACTGTTTAAGGCGGCGACTCGCACGCTCTTCAGCACTTGCATCTAAAAATATTTTCGCTTCAGCTTCAGGAAACACAACCGTTCCCATGTCACGACCATCTGCAACCAAACCAGGCGCAGCGCTGAATGCACGTTGACGACGAAGCAGTGCTTCGCGAACGCGAGGTAAAGCAGCAACTTTTGAAGCCGCCATGCCTGTCTCTTCTTTACGAAGTTCACCAGACACATCTTCACCTTCTAGGATAACCTTAACTAAGTCGCCTTCAGCAATAAACTGCACGTCTAAGTGTGTAGCAAGCGGTACTAAAGCATCCTCTGATTCAGTATCCACACCATGGTGAATTGCCGCTAAAGCCAATACGCGATAGATCGCGCCTGAGTCTAGAAGATGAAAGCCTAGCTTATCTGCTAGCAACATACACAGGGTACCTTTACCTGCACCACTTGGTCCATCAACCGTAATCACTGGGCTTTGAGAAGGCATCTTTTACTCCACGTTTTGTCGTAAGTTTTATTCTGTACTAGCGATTCGCCACTACTTTATAGGCGGCATATTATAGAGAAAAATTGGAACTCGAGCGAGGTAAATCTCAGATAATTCCGTGTTGATGATGCATAAACCAATGCAACTATCCCAATATCCGTTTGCTTAGGTCAATAAGACACACACGCGCTTTTCGATAGCGCACTTTTCGGTAGATAGAAAAAAGCCTCGCAATAAGCAAGGCTCATGATTTTTCATTTTGTAGAGCAAAGAAGAACTCGCTCAAAGAAGCTTAGCCAATAATAGCTCGAACCGCTTCTAGGTCTTCAGGCGTATCAACACCAGCAGCCGGTGCTTCCGCCGCAACGTCTACGTGGATTTTTTCACCGTACCAAAGTACTCGTAATTGCTCTAGGCACTCAATACGTTCAAGAGTGCTTGGTTCCCAATTAATGTAGGTATTGATAAAACCCGCTCGGTAAGCATAGATACCAATATGACGAAGCAAAGGAGATTCCGCTGCAGTACCGTTGTTCGCGTAAGCATCGCGATCCCAAGGGATGGTTGCTCGGCTAAAATACAAGGCGTAACCGTCTTTATCGGTTACAACTTTAACGGCATTAGGGTTAAACACTTCATCAGCATGAGTAATTTCCACACCTAACGTTGCCATCGGGGCTGTACTGTTAGCAAGATTGTTGGCAACCTGATTAATGATTGAAGGTGGGATAAGTGGCTCATCACCTTGAACATTCACGATAATATGATCATCAGGAATATTCATAACTTCAATCACTTCAGCTAGGCGTTCAGTGCCCGATTCGTGATTCGGTGATGTCATACAAACGGTCGCGCCAAATGCTTTAGCCGCTTTTTCAACTCGAGCGTCGTCGGTAGCGATAATAACGTTATCGGCACCCGCTTTCATTGACTGTTCGTATACCCATTGAATCATCGGCTTTCCACCAATGTCAGCAAGTGGCTTCCCTGGTAAACGGCTCGATTGGTATCTTGCAGGTATAACAACCGTATAAGACATTACTTACCCTCATCCATAGAAACGGTGCGAGCTTCAGGTTCTAAAAGAACAGGAATACCCTCTTTAATTGGGTAAGCAAGGCGATCAATTTTACAAACAAGCTCTTGCTTATCCTTGTCAAAAGTTAGTTTACCTTTACATACAGGGCAAGCAACGATCTCAAGTAGACGGTGATCCATAGTATTCCATAACCTCTTTTATTCTTTTTAAAATTTGCTGTTGCGAATCTTCATCAAACTGCGCAGAAACTGGAAGATACCACCAGTTATCTTGCGCATATTCTTCGCATTTTACAGCGTCTTTTTCTGTCATAATCAGATTCATACCTTTATTAGCTAAGGCATGAAGTTCATCTTTATCAAAATCTTGATGGTCGGCGAAGCCCTGTGTGAAAACCACATCACCATCAAGATCTTCCAATGTTTTAAAAAAGCGCGGTGGGTGGCCAATACCAGCAAAAGCCACCAGCTTCTGTAATTCTGCCACAGACCTTTTCTGACCAGTCTTTAGGTTAACCGCTTGGCTTGGAAGCAAAGACATCGAGAACTCTCTCCCGTGCGCTTTACCTCCATTGTTCACCAAAAAGTCGACTTCATCTAAACGAGATAAAGGCTCTCGTAATGGACCTAAAGGAATCAAGCTCTCACTACCAAAGCGTCTTGAGCCGTCGATAACGGCAAATTCAATGTCGCGTTCAAGCGCGTAATGCTGAAGGCCATCGTCAGTGATGATCACATCAACGCCTTTGCTCAGCAATGCTTTCACTGCGTTAGCGCGTACAGGGTCGACTGCAACTGGCGCACCAGTTCGCTTCCGAATCAAGCGAGGTTCATCACCCGAATGCTCTGCTGGCGTGTTGTCATCCAACACCAACGGATAGCTTGGTGCTTTTGCACCGTAGCCACGAGACACGACTCCGGGTTTAAAGCCGTGAGCCTGAAGCATCTCAACTAACCAAATCACAACCGGCGTTTTACCATTTCCGCCAGCGGTAATATTGCCCACAACGATCACAGGTAAAGGCGGGCGGTAGGTCTCTTTCTTCCCAGAGAGGTAAGCATCACGACGTTGACCACTAATCAATTTGAACAGCAGACTCAGTGGCCACAATAGCGGCCAGAGAAGATATTTCAACGGGTGATTGTTAAACCAAATCTTTTCGATCACAACAAAACCTAATTTATCCGCTGAACTGAATTCGGTGTAATTGTGCATAAGCACCATCATGCGCGATTAGCTCAGCATGTGCGCCCCTTTCTACAATATGACCATCATCAACCACTAGAATCTCATCAGCTTGCTCGATCGTAGAGAGTCGGTGTGCGATAACTAATACTGTTTTGTCTTTCTGCAGTTCTTCTAGTGCAGATTGAATCGCTCTCTCTGACTCGGTATCCAGTGCAGACGTTGCCTCATCAAGAATCAAAACTGGTGCATCTCTCAATAGCGCTCGTGCAATCGCAATTCGCTGTCTTTGACCACCTGATAGATTACCACCATTCTCGCCAACAACCGTATCAATACCGTTTTCCATGTTTTCGATAAACTCACTCGCATGGGCAAGTTTAGCTGCATGTTCAATCTGTTCGCGGGAATATTCATCGTGTGCGGCGTAAGCGATGTTGTTCGCGACCGTATCATTAAATAGGTGCACATTTTGAGATACAAGAGCAAAGTGCTCCCGCAGGTTTCTCAATTCGTAATCACGAATGTCGTGGCCGTCAAGCTCAATTGAACCTGAGTCTACATCATAAAAACGAGTAAATAGGTTGGCAATGGTACTCTTGCCCGAGCCAGAACGCCCAACAAGCGCAACCGTTTTACCTTTCGGTATATTGAAGCTGACCTTATCAAGTGCTGGTTTCTCTGCTCCTTCATAAGTAAACGTGACATCTTTTACTGCAACTTCACCCGTTACAGATTCAGGCTTCAACGTCCCTTTGTTTTGCTCAGTATCTAGATCCATCAAACCAAATAGAGTTGTACTCGCTGCCATACCGCGTTGGAACTGAGACGTTACACTAGTTAGTGCTTTTAATGGGCGCATTAAGCCGAACATCGCAGAGAAAATAACAGTAAATGTGCCGGGGGTTAACTCAGCTCGAATAGAGTCAAAGCTAGCTAAGATCAACACAGTCACAACGGCAACAGACGCAATCATCTGAATTATTGGGTTAGCGGCTGCTTGTGCTGTTACTAACTTCATACTCTGTTGGCGCATTTGGTTACTAACTTGATCAAAACGTTGCTTCTCTATGTCTTGACCACCATAAGTTAGAACTACTTTATGTCCTTTCAACATTTGCTCTGCAGACGACGCCACATGGCCCATACTTGTCTGCATATTTTTAGAGATCTTTCTGAATCGCTTAGAAACTATGGTAATAGCCCAAGCGACAACGGGTGCGACAGCAAATAGAACTAAAGACAACTGCCAGCTATTCCAGAACATCAGCGTCAACAAGCCAATAATACTTGCACCTTCACGGACAATACTGACTAACGCCTTACTGGTTGCTGCAGACACTTGCTCTGAATCGTAAGTAATTCGAGATAGCAATGCGCCTGTCTGTTCTTTATCGAAGAAAGAAACAGGCATGTGCATGAAATGGCTGAAAATCTTACGACGAATTTCCATCACCACATTGCCAGAGACCCAACTCAAGCAATAGGTTGAAACAAAGCCACTGACGCCACGAACGAACATCATGGCAAAGATAATAAGTGGAAGTGTACGTAAAAAGTCAGATTCAGCATTACCAAAGCCTTCATCAAGTAACGGCTTTAGTAAGGAAATCATATAGGTATCAGAAACGGCATTTATAATAAGCGCAATTACCGCAACACCTAGGCCGGCCTTATATAATCGAATATAAGTCCAAAGTCTTTTAAATGTGACCCAGGTAGTTTCATCTGTTTGTGTTGACATAGAATCGCTTAATTTTCTCACAATAATCTATCTATTCTACTCCCTTACGGAGCATCTGCCTATACCACTGCCCGCCTTGTTGTTCTCTAATCGCATGATATTGCCAACCTTCTTTGCTAAGAGTGATGGTTATTTGTCCGCTTTCTCCAGTATCTAGCCAAGTACTCCCCGCTTCCTGATAACGTTCAATAACAAACTCACTCGGCATTCCCCACTGGTTGCCTTTGGCAAGAGAAGCTATCGCCAGCTGAGGAGACACCGCCTCAATAAACGACTTAATCGATGACGAATCGCTGCCATGATGCGGAACCAACATAACATCACTCCTTAGCTGTTCTCCTTCACGAGCAAGTAACCACTCACTTACCAGTTCAATATCACCAGTGAGCAACATTGAGAAATCAGCACTATGATCTGAGATCTTGACCACACACGAATGTGGGTTATACGCCCTCTTTACTTGCTTAGGCGGCCACAACACCTCAAAAACAACATCTTGCCAGTTCCAAACCTCTCCAATAGTACATGTTTGAATATTAGACGGGGCTTGAGTGATAGATTGGCGTTCTTGAATAATGTTCTGACTGGTTCTTATCCACTTTGGCGTATAGTTCTCAAGTAATGCCGGATAACCACCAGCATGGTCAGAATCGAAATGACTCACAATCACGCCTTCTAATTCATAAATCCCCCGCTGATTCAAAGTAGGAATCAACAAAGACTCAACAACCGAGCCTCCTGGCCACGCATTGCCAAGATCATAAACAACAATCTGATTGTTCTTTTCCAAGACCAAAGACAACCCATGCCCAACATCCAAGATATCAATAGTTAGTTTGTCTTGCTGGGGTTTGCTGAACTCCCACCACAGCACAAACACTGCAGTTACCAATATCGATAATGTTCGCTTGAAATACCGACTAACAAAGCTCAAAAACAAGATAAGGAATACTGATAATGCAATCGTCTGATTATCGACTTGGATCCAAAATCGCTCAGAGAAAGGAAGACTAAATACGAGAGGCTCAAGCGATAAGTCGACTAACTTCCACAGCTGACTGACCAAATCATTGTCTAGCGCTGTTATACCAACCACGCCAGACACTGACTCCGATATTAAGCTTAGAAACATTGCCAGAAACAACAGCGGGATCGTCACCATCGATACCCAAGGCAAAAGGAACAAGTTGTAGAAAACAGAGACTAAACTGACTCCTTTGAAAAACAACATCGAGGAAGGCGCGATAAGGAATGTCAGCATCAGTTGAAGCTTAATAAGTTGGAGTGCGTGGTCGATAAATGTAAAGCTTGAAGCTGAGCGCTGAGTATTACAGGCGATATAGAAAACAGCGCCCAATGCACCAAAGGACAACCAAAAACTGCTCGACAAAGCTGAAAACGGCCAAATCAGCAGAACCACGCACACACTTAAAGTAACATACCGAAGCAAACTGATATTTTGCCCACGCCACAAGAAATAACTCGCGATAACGCACATCACCAAAGCTCTCAAGGTTGGCAGCGTGAACCCAGCAAACCAACTATAGAAATACGCCAAGCCGAGCCCGAATATTGTAGGTAACCAAAGAAATGAAGGGGAAAGTAGCCTGAATATCTTGCCAATCTGATAGCCAATACCAAAGGCAATCCCAATATGCAGCCCCGAGATAGCCATCAAGTGAATCAAGCCACTGCTTTTAAGCAATTCCCACCGCTGAAGCGGAATAAGGTCTCGATATCCAAAACTCAAAGCCATAATGAGGTCTTGATTTGCCAGCAGACTTAACCTTTCAAGGCTGGTTTCAAACCATCGGGCGCGCAAGTTAGTGCTAGAATGAATTCGGTACTTGGTCTCAGCTCTGTAAGTTGCATTGGCAACCATGCCAGCACTAAACAAATACTTTTCTAGGTCAAAGCCGGCTTCATTGAGTTTGCCCCATATCGGCTTTATTGAGGCCGATAAATAGACATCATCTCCAAGCGTTAGCTTAAAAGGAGTAAACAAGCGCAATTTTATCAATTGGGGAAAGATTAATTTTTCGCCGCCAATTGATCTGGCTACTATTACGCTTTCAAAACCGTGGCTATTTTCACTAAAAAGGCTAACAACCGACGCATTTATGGTAGTATTCTGCCCTGATTGGAATAAGCGACTCGTTTGTATTTCAATCGCATTCCCTAGGCAGATAACTAGTATCAATGCTGTTACTGGACCTCTTGCACTCCGGAAAACGCTATACTTTGTTGATGCTAGCAGTAACAACAGCATCAATGGTGCCCAAACCCAATGTGGCATCACAGGCCAGAAGCTGGCAGACACAACTGTCGCAGCAAATGAAATCAAGAACCAAGTGTTAAACAAGAGAGTAGCTTCCTCCTATGCCAAGAAAGTTTATCAAACGATTTATGCCTGACCATGATCTAATCAAGCGTCAGAAAGCATTGAAAGTTTTTGGCAATGTTTTGTACAACCCCAACTTATGGTGCCTTAATCGTCGCTCTGCGGCTGGCGCGTTTGCTGTTGGGTTATTCATGGCGTTTGTCCCTCTACCAAGTCAAATGATTATGTCTGCAGGCCTTGCTGTCGCATGTGGCGTTAACCTGCCTTTAGCTGTCGCACTTGTTTGGATCAGTAACCCGGTTACCATGCCTGTTCTCTTCTACTTTGCTTATAAAGTCGGGGCGTTTGTTATGCATGTGCCACCGCAAGCCTTCCATTTCGAATTGTCTTGGGACTTCATCTTGGCGCAAATGAGCACTATAGGGCCTCCGTTCTTATTGGGTTGTCTGATTTGTGGCGTGGTTTCAGCAATGATTGGCTACTTTGGTATTCGCGGTTTATGGCGCTACTCAGTAGTAAGAAGTTGGAAGAAGCGACAAGCAAGGCACTGAACGCCATTTCTTGTTATTCAATCTAACCTTGTATGCGCTTCACTTAAAACGTACACAAGTTAAAATCGGATGAGCTACTTACCTCTGCAAGATTGGCATGTAACGAAAGTCGTAAAGAACACGAATTGAATTCAATAAAAAAGGATCCCACTGGGATCCTTTTTTGTATCGACTGAAAACTGACGGCCTGTTATTTAGGCGAATGCTATTTAGAACTCAGCACTGAGGCTGGATTCAACTTCGCCGCGCGTGATGCTGGGTACCATGTCGCCAGTAAACTCAGCACAATCGCAGTGCCGGAAACCACAACAACATCCGTCATATCAAGTTGTGATGGCAAGAAGTCGACAAAATAGATATCACCGGACAAGAACTGGTGATCGACCAACTTTTCAAGTCCTTTGATTAGTGTCGTGAGATTAAGAGCGACTAGCACACCTATTGCACTGCCCACTAAACTGCCTAACACGCCTGAGAATACGCCCTGCCAAACAAAGATGCGCTTCACAAGGCCGTCTGATGCACCCATGGTTCTTAAAATCGCGATCTCTGATGCTCTGTCTTTTACTGCCATCATTAGCGTCGAGACAATATTGAAACAAGCCACACCAATAACCAGTACCATCACCAGATACATGATGGTACGAACGAGTTGGATATCTCGATACAAGAAACCAAACTTCTGCTGCCAGCTTCGTAGATACACATACACATCAAGCTGATTGCCCACTTCACGCACAATAGAGTTCGCGTTCAGCACATCGGTCACTTTTAAAGAGACTCCAGTTACCGCCTCACCTAAGTTGGCGTAGACCTGAGCATCACCAATCGGAATCAGAGCCAAGCTGTGGTCAATCTGGCCATTAAGCGTCAGCAAGCCAACCACTTTCACTCGAACACGCTTTGGCGCCTGAACCTTCACAGAACCGTTTACCGTTGGAATCATCAAAGTCAGGTAATCACCCACTTTCGCACCCAACACATTCGCTACACCAGAGCCCAGAATGATCTGTTGTTGTCCTGCCTTAAACTCGCTCCAAGCTTGTTTATCGATAAAACTCGATAGACTTGATACCTGTTGTTCAAGTTGTGGAACAACACCGCGAACTTCAATTGCTTTGAGCTCTTTGCCCTTTTCAGCAAGCGCTGTAATTTTTACATAAGGCGCAGCAGCAACGACTTTATCGTGCTTAACCGACTCCTCAATCACGTGCTCCCAACGAGTCACAGGCTCATTCACGCCTTCAAATTCACCATGAGGAATGACAGAAAGTACTCGTGATTGAAGCTCTCGCTCAAAGCCATTCATCGCAGATAAGCCGATAATGATCACCGCGACACCAACCGCAATACCAATGGTCGAAGACAATGAGATGAACGACACCATCTTGTCTCGTTGTTTCGCACGGCTAAATCGGCCGCCTATCAATAGAGATAAAGAGGAAAACACTTAGCTCTCCTCTTTTTCTACGTTGACCAGTAAACCATCTTGCATGTGAAGTTGGCGATCCATCTTACCGGCAAGTTCACCATCGTGAGTCACGACCAAAAAGGCAGTATCGTATTCACGGTTCAGTTCACGCATTAAGTCGTAAATAGACAGTGCGGTGTTATGGTCAAGGTTACCGGTTGGTTCATCCGCCAACACTAGCGCAGGCTTATTCACCAATGCACGAGCAATCGCCACACGTTGCCTCTCGCCACCAGAAAGCTCTGAAGGTCGGTGGTCCACGCGGTGACTCAATCCAACTTTGTCCAACAAACGTTGTGCTTCTTGCTTTGCTTTAGCGGGCTTTTCGCCGCCAATCAATAACGGCATCGCCACGTTTTCTAAAGCTGAAAAGTCAGATAGAAGATGATGGAACTGATACACAAAGCCAAGATGCTGGTTGCGAAGCTTCGCCTGCTTATTCGAACTCAAAGATGCTAAATCTTGACCAAGAAAACTCACACTGCCCGCAGAAGCATCGTCTAATGCGCCTAAGATATGCAGTAAGGTACTTTTGCCCGAGCCAGAGGTACCGATGATTGCTACTAGCTCACCCTTTTCGATGTCAAAGCTGACTCCCTTGAGCACCTCAGTATCTAACGAGCCTTCACGGTACGTTTTACGGATATCATTACATTGAAGAAAATTACTCATAACGAAGGGCCTCAGCAGGTTTCACAGACGATGCACGATAAGAAGGGAATACAGTGGCAATCAGGCTAAGTGCAATAGCCAGAACCACAACAACAGCGATTTGAATTGGGTTAATCAAAATTGGTAACTGTCCACCAAACGAGAATAGAGCAACGCCCATCGCCTCTAAAATAGTATTAAGGTTCATCGCTAGAGCAACGCCTAACACACCACCAGAGAGCGCACCAATCACGCCACTACTTGCGCCTTGAACCATGAAGATCCCCATGACTTGACCATCAGTCATGCCTTGGGTCTTAAGAATCGCGACTTCAGACTGCTTCTCCATCACCACCATGATAAGTGCTGAGATAATATTGAAAGCAGCAACACCGATGATAAGCCCAAGCATTAAACCCATCATGTTTTTTTCCATACGAACGGCTTGGAATAGCTCACCTCGTTGGTCTCGCCAGTCGCTCCACAACCAACCTTCCGGTAATGGCTGAGTTGATAACTCTGCGACTTCAAACGGGTCTTCAAAAAATAGTCGCCAGCCTGAAATAGTGTCTGATTTATAACGCATCAAACGCCCAGCGTCTTGGATGTCTGTCACCATCAGTTGAGCGTCGATATCAGAACCTGTATTGAAAATACCGGCAACGGTGAAATTTCGTTGGCTTGGAATACGACCTAACGGGGTGTACTGGCTCGCGCTGGTCACCATCAGGCGAACTTTGTCACCCATAGATACCTTCAAATTTCTCGCCAAGGTGTGACCAAGAAATAGCTGATATTGCCCAGCTTGAAGTGAAGACAATCTGCCCGCAATCAAGTGGTTTTGAAGAGGGTCATCTGAATTAGGTTCAATACCGATTAATAGCCCCGCAGATAACTGAGCCGGACTCTGAATCACCGCCTCACTGCGGACAATCGGTTCAACGTGACCATTAAGCGAGATTTGCTCTGCAAAATTAGGCGCTTGGGCAAAAAGAGAAGTGGTGCCACCTTGCTCATAAACCACCGCTTGAGGAAGAACTCCAAGAATTCGGTCTTTTAACTGCGCTTCGAATCCATTCATTACCGATAAAACAGTAACCAAAGACAGCACACCAATGGTGATACCTGCCGTCGACATATAAGAAACAAAACGGCTAAAGCGATCACCTGAACGGCCTTTCAAATAGCGTAGGCCAACAAACAACGAAATAGGATGAAACATACTTTGAACCATCTAAAGGGGATGCGGGTTAATGTAACGGGTATTGCTGTTACTGTGTAGGGGTTAATTGAAAATATAGAGTGAATTAACTCAATTAGTTAGGCTTGAAAAACAGAACCTTGTCAAATTGCCAAATTTCAAACAACTATTTGAGACTTTCAATTAACTGACCTTGATTACTGCGGCCACATAGCGATAATCAATAGATCACTTCAAGGAACTAACGCATGACAGAACAAGAGTTTTTCACCGTTCACCATAGCCTTACCGCTAATATTGAACCAATGGACAGCGGCTTCACTTTACCCTCTCAAATTCAATTCGAATCTGAGATCCCAGCACCATTTGTGGTGGCAAGTGAATTTAGCCAATTGGATCTGTTAGCTGACAGCGCTCGAGCGGAACTGAAAAACAGCGACTTGAAGAATGTCACCAGTTTATTGGATGCACAAAACTCAAAATTAAACCTCTTGTTGAGCTTTATGTTATCGCAGCAAGATGATGAGAAATTTCGCACTCACACCTATTCATTTGGTGCGAGTCAGTTTTCCTGCTTTTCAAAAGCAGACATCGAACCGGGTCGCTTAGTAAAAGCCAAACTTTTTCTAGAGCACCCAGCTGCAGCCATTTATTGCTACGCAGAAGTATTTGCTAGCGAGGCGAAAGACTCAGGTTTCGAAATCAAATTTAAATACGCTCATCTTCGCGATACCGACCAAGACCTGCTAATTAAAGCGGCACTTTATCAACAACAGAAACTCTTGCGTCAACGCTCTCTAGACCGAGATAACAAGTAAATTAACATGACCAAAAAATCCATATTTACACTACCTAAACTTAAAGGTGCCGGTGACAAAAAGCACATCGGTAACCTAGTCGGTTCGTCTCTCGCTCTTGCCATTGCCAAACTCGCAGAGCAACACAACAGCCATACCGTCTTGGCTGTACCCGACCCACAAGTGGCGCTTAAGCTTCAATCTGAAATTGAACAGTTTACGGCACATGAAGTCGCATTATTCCCTGACTGGGAAACGCTGCCATACGATAGCTTCTCGCCGCACCAAGAGATCATCTCAGATCGTATCGCACGCCTTTACGCACTGCCAACACTAAAAGATGGCATCACGATCGTTCCGATCAGCACGTTATTGCAACGCCAGTCACCGCGAGACTTTTTGCTACAACACACGTTAATGGTGAAAACGGGCGATCTCTACTCGCTTGAGAAACTGCGCCTACAGCTTGAAAAGTCAGGCTATCGTTACGTTGATCAAGTGTTTGGCCCCGGTGAATACGCAAGTCGTGGTTCTATTCTCGATCTGTTCCCAATGGGCAGTAAAGACCCGTATCGAATCGATTTTTTCGATGACGAAATCGACACTATTCGTACTTTCGATCCTGAAAACCAGCGTTCTATCGAAGACATCTCTGAGATCCGCCTGCTGCCTGCTCACGAATTCCCAACCTCGGAAACAGCGATTGAAGATTTCCGTATTCGTTGGCGCCAACAGTTTGATCCGCGCCGCGAACCAGAATCGGTTTATATGCAGGTTTCTAAGGGTACTTGGCCTGCTGGTATCGAGTACTGGCAACCGCTGTTCTTCGATCACACAGAAACCTTGTTTGATTACGTTGCCGATGAAGCGCAACTGCTGATTCTAGGTGATGTCGAGACTGCAGTAGACTCATTCCTAACGGACGTTGCTCATCGATACGAACAGCGCGGTGTTGACCCATTACGGCCACTTCTCACGCCTGAACAACTGTGGTTGAAGAAAGACGAGCTGTTCGCTCACTTCAAACAGAAGCCACAAGTTAACCTGAGTCTAGATTCGATTGAAGAGAAAGCAGGCCGCACCAACTTGCCTGTCGTGTCATTACCTGACCTCAGCGTTCAGCATCAAAATAAAGAACCTTTAGCTAACCTAAGAAAGTTCACAGAAGCCTTCGACGGCAAAGTAGTATTTTCGGTTGAATCAGAAGGTCGTCGTGAAGCGCTGAGTGAACTGCTTCGTGGTATTAAAGTACGACCAAGCGAAGTTGAAAACCTCGATGCCTCAATTAAAGGCAAAGACAAGTTCAGCCTCATCCTTGGCTCTGCTGAACACGGTTTTATCCATGAAGAGCAAAACATCGCCCTTATCTGTGAAAGCGACCTGTTGGGTGATCGCGTTGTTCAGCGCCGTAAGAAAGACAAAAAAAGTGTTAACAGCGACACTGTCATTCGTCACTTAGCCGAACTTAAACCAGGTCAACCTGTAGTGCACATTGACCACGGTATTGGTCGCTACATCGGCTTGCAGACACTCGAAGCCGGTGGCATGAAAACCGAATACGTGACACTTGAGTACCAAAACGATGCCAAGCTGTACGTGCCCGTTGCGTCTTTGAACCTTATTGGACGTTACTCTGGTGGCGCCGAAGAGTATGCACCGCTACACAAACTAGGTGGTGAGGCGTGGCAAAAAGCGCGTAAGCGTGCCGCTGAAAAAGTACGTGACGTTGCTGCAGAGCTGCTGGATGTTTACGCCAAGCGTGAGCTTAAACCTGGCTATAAATTTGTTTTAGATCGCGGGCAATACGCAACCTTCAAATCTGGCTTCCCGTTTGAAGAAACCGATGACCAAGCGATGGCCATCAATGCTGTTATGTCTGATATGTGCCAAGCCAAAGCCATGGACCGTTTGGTGTGTGGTGATGTTGGCTTTGGTAAAACCGAAGTCGCGATGCGTGCAGCATTCGTTTGTACCGACAACAGCAAACAAGTAGCGGTTTTAGTTCCTACTACTCTACTTGCTCAGCAACACTTCGAAAACTTCCGTGACCGTTTCGCCAACTTGCCGATTCGTGTTGAGGTTCTATCCCGATTCAAATCAGCTAAAGAGCAAAAACTAATCATGCAAGATGTCGCCGACGGTAAAGTGGATATCCTAGTCGGGACTCACAAGCTGCTTTCGAGCGATATTAAGTTTAAAGACCTGGGCCTGCTGGTTGTCGATGAAGAACACAGATTTGGTGTACGTCAGAAAGAGAAAGTGAAAGCGATGCGTGCGGATGTCGATATTCTAACGCTTACTGCGACACCGATCCCGCGAACGCTGAACATGGCAATGAGTGGCATGCGTGACCTTTCGATCATCGCTACACCACCCGCACGACGCTTGGCAATTAAAACCTTCGTTCGCGAGAGTGATGATGCCATCGTCAGAGAAGCGGTGCTGCGTGAAATCATGCGTGGTGGCCAGGTTTACTTCCTACACAACCAAGTCGACACGATTGAGAAAACAGCAGAGTCATTGCAAAAGCTGATTCCAGAGGCGCGCGTGACTGTAGCTCATGGCCAGATGAGAGAGCGCGAACTGGAACGCATCATGAATGACTTCTACCACCAGCGCTTCAACTTACTGGTGTGTACAACCATCATTGAAACCGGTATCGACGTACCAACGGCAAATACCATCTTGATGGACAGAGCCGATAACCTTGGTTTAGCACAGCTGCACCAATTACGTGGTCGTGTAGGTCGTTCGCACCACCAAGCTTATGCTTACTTGTTAACGCCACACCCTAAAGCAATGACCAAAGATGCGATCAAGCGATTGGATGCGATAGCTTCGCTCGAAGACTTGGGCGCAGGCTTTACCCTAGCAACTCACGATTTAGAGATTCGTGGTGCGGGTGAGCTGTTGGGTGATGAACAGAGTGGTCAAATCCAGTCGGTTGGTTTCACCTTGTACATGGAAATGCTTGAACAAGCGGTTGAAGCGTTGAAAGAAGGTCGAGAGCCTTCGCTTGATGATCTATTGCGTGAACAAACTGAAATTGAGATGCGTCTGCCTGCACTATTGCCAGACGACTATATTCCAGACATCAACACGCGTTTATCAACATACAAACGTATTGCGAGTGTGAGTGACACCGACGAATTGGCAGAGTTGAAAGTCGAGCTGATTGATCGCTTCGGCCTTCTGCCTGATGCAACCAAGAACTTGTTATCAGTTTCTGAGCTAAAATTAGCCGCAGCGTCTATCAAAGCGAAGAAAATTGAAGCCCACGATAAGGGTGGATTCTTAGAATTCTACCCGGATGCTGACATAAACCCGACCTACCTTGTTAAACTGTTGCAATCTCAACCGCAAAAGTTTTCAATGGAAGGACCAACAAAGTTCAAGTTTACGATACCATTGGTCGACAGACGGAAACGAATTCAATTTGTTAGTGATTTATTGGGCGAATTCAGACAAAACTTGCTGCCTTCAGCATAAGACCCAATCCACTTGCACATATAAATTATCCAGCCGGTAGTTCGGCTGGAAGACGGAGTAAAAATGAAAAGACTGATCCCACTGCTACTATTGTTCGTCTCACTGCCAAGTTTGGCGCAGAGACAATTTGATATAGAAGTGATCATTTTTAAGCGCGCTGTTGATGCAGAGAAGGTGAACGAATCTTGGCCAAATACACAGCCTAAGATTTCACTTGAGCGTGTTGGTTCATTTCAAGATACCCAATACCGAGCAAAGAAAGGCGTTCAAATGCTTCCTTACTCGGAATATAAGTTAACGCCTCAGAAAGACAAGCTACGTAAACACGCTGGCTTTGAAGTTCTGATGCATACCGCTTGGCGTCAAGGCGACCAAGGTAAGAGCTCGGCACCTGTTTTCCATATTCAAGCAGGTAAAGATTTCTCTAAACAGTTTAATGCTGATGGCTCTGAAAAAGGCGCAATCACTGCAGGCAGCGCTGATGGGTTCCAAGAAGAGACCATTGATAAGCCACTCTACGAATTAGACGGCAAGCTGCAAATCTACGTTCAGCACTACCTATACGCTGAAACGACATTAGATTTAAAAGCGCCAAGCGTTCGTGAAGTGACTCTACAAGAGCAACAAATTGAGCTAGATTCACCAGTAAGTGGCGCAGAAAGCAACGTCCAGGTAGGCAATCTAACTGAAATTTCTCCGACGGTTGAAGTCCAAGAGTTCCTTAAGAGCTACCGCATGGACCAAAAACGTCGTATGCGCAGTACAGAAACTCACTACCTTGACCACCCACTTCTTGGAATGGTGATTCAAGTTCGACGTGTAGCGCAGTAAGTTACTTGCCGATTCGGCTATAATTATATAAATAATTCAATCCGCCCTCCTAGTGAGGGCGTTTTATTAAGTGCTATCTATCTTTATTCTGTACTGACTTTCTTTGCTCAGTACTTACACGTTACTTGGTACGCTCTATGAGCCCTGAATTTCAGATCAACACACAAAATCTTAGCCTTAAAATCATTGAGGCCTCAGATGCTCAAGAATTTTCTCAGCTGGTTAAGTCCTCCCCTAGCTTGCTGCCATGGGTCGACTGGTGTCATAAAGAGTTTTCTATCGTCGAGGCCGAGAAATTTATTCTGGCAACTCGCCTGAACTGGGTGAAAGCCGATGCGTTTGGTTTTGGCATCTTTGAACGAAAAAGCGATAAGTTAGTCGGTATGGTTGCCATTAATGAGCTTTACCACACCTTTAATATGGCGAGTTTAGGTTATTGGGTCGGTGATGACTTTCAAAGGAGAGGGATCGCCAAAGAAGCGATGTTCGCCCTATTTGAATTTTGTTTCGCGCAACTCAAGTTAACGCGTTTGGAGATTGTCTGCGATACCGAGAACCTACCCAGCCAAAAGTTGATCGAGAAGTGTGGCGCTGAGCGAGAAACCATTGCCCAGAATCGATTTCTGTTTAACGGTAAGCCGAAAGATGGCGTGGTTTATTCTGTGCTACCTCCAACGTCTTAACAGCAGAAATGAGTTCAACACCTGCGATAATCCATAATCGACACGATCAAAAAAGAGCTCCGAAGAGCTCTTTTTTATTATCAGCGTAATGCTCTGAGAAGGCTTACCTGATTAGTGAAGCTTTAGGTTTGGACGAAGTACACGGTTAATACGACCAACCAGCATCATCAGTGATGTTTTGATTAAGCCGTGAAGCGCCATCTGGTGCATGCGGTACAAAGAGATGTAAACCACACGAGCAATACGACCTTCGACCATCATCGAGCCTTTCGTCAGGTTACCCATCAAGCTACCTACCGTAGAGAAACGGCTGAGTGAAACTAGCGAGCCTTTGTCTTTGTAGATGTAGTCTTTCAGGTCACGACCGTTCAACTTAGCAATGATGTTGCTGAATGCACAGCTTGCCATTTGGTGAGCCGCTTGTGCACGTGGCGGAACGAATGAACCGTCTGCTTGTGTACATTGCGCCAAGTCACCGATTGCAAAGATGTTGTCATCCAGTGTTGTTTGCAGCGTGTTCTTCACAACCAACTGGTTGATACGGTTGGTTTCAAGACCACCGATATCTTTCATGAAATCTGGTGCTTTGATACCTGCTGCCCATACCATGATTTGAGCTGGGATCTTGTCACCATCTTTGGTTGTTAGGCCGTCAGAATCCGCCTGAGTCACCATCGTATTCGTACGAACGTTCACACCAAGCTTGGTTAGCTCAGAGTGTGCTGCACTTGAAATACGAGGAGGTAGAGCTGGAAGAATACGCTCACCCGCTTCAACTAGGTTTACGTTCAGCTTGCTTGAATCTAGGTCGCCGAAGCCGTAAGTACGAAGTTCTTTAACGGCGTTGTGTAGCTCTGCAGAAAGCTCTACACCAGTTGCACCAGCACCAACAATCGCGATGTCTACCGTGCCTTGACCGTTCTTAGCGTGAAGCTTTAAGAACTGATTGTTCATTTCTGTACGGAAACGGTGTGCTTGCTCTGGGCTATCAAGGAAAATACAGTTGTCACGAACGCCTGGAGTGTTGAAGTCGTTTGACGTTGAGCCTAGCGCCATCACTAGAATATCGTATTCAAGTTCACGGCTTGGCATCAGCAGTTCACCGTGCTCGTCTGTAAGCTCGCTTAGTGCAATCACTTTACGCTCACGATCGATGTCGTTCAGGCTGCCCATTTGGAAATCGAAGTAATGGTTTTTTGCGTGCGCACGGTAGCTTAATGCATCAACACCTTCATCCAGTGAGCCCGTTGCTACTTCATGAAGTAATGGTTTCCATAGGTGGCTTGCTTTACGGTCTACCAGAGTAATCTGGGCACGTTTCTTACGACCTAAAGTGCGGCCTAGCTTAGTTGCTAGTTCTAAACCACCAGCACCGCCGCCTACTACGATAATTTTTGTCACAATGACAATCCTCTACAAAATGAATAAATGGGGTTCGGCTCGATTACTCCAACCGATAAATTCTATGTATCTACTCGGCCTTGAATGCGAAGGCTGTTACAAATTGGGTTACCGCGAAAAAGAATAACGACAGCTCACCGAGTAGTTAGAGGGGTTACAAACAACAAATAATGGTTTGTTGCTTTGCTCACGTGGATAAAAAAGGTGACTACCTGAGAGGCAGAACACAAATTATGGGCAAGTTTTTTCACTCGCTCTCAATTTTTTTTGATATTTGTCAAAATATTTTGCTTGGGAACATTATATATAGCAAAAAGATGACCGCAACAAAAAAATCCTTACCCTCAATGAGGATTCGCGACTAATTAGTTAACGTTTGCGCAAACTGATCTATAAATGCACAAACCGACCGATAAAACATATACAACTACTTTATCAATACCAATCTCTAAGATTCAGATGTGAAAAAGCAGCACTCATTGAGCACTGCTTTTATAAAACATCTGGATTGATTAAGCGTTTTTGAACGCTTTCATTGCTTGAAGATGTTGAGAGATCTTTTTGAATTTATGACTCTCTTTCTCATCCCAGATTACATCGTAGTAATCTTCTAGCGCGGCAGCTGTTTTGGTATTGTCGTGAATTTCATCTTCACGAGAAAGCACCACTAAACAGCGTCCTTTGTTTTTCATACGGTACTGAGCAACACATTTAGTTGCGATGTCTTCGTACTCTTCTGGACGGTCAATTCGACCTACCATGTTGTTCTCAGGGTGCAGATTAGGGTTGAACACCACCTGCTTAATCCCACATAAGAAACCAATACGCTCAGACCAAAAACCACCTAAACCTACACCACAAATAATGGGATGCGGATCATCGGATTGCTCTATCACCTTATGCACTTCTTTTAGCAGATGCTGCATATCGTGTTTTGGATGCAAAGTACTGTAGTTGATGAAACGAACGTCATCATCAATGAATTGCAACTGCAGTATTTTTTCGTGATTGCCCGGGCTTGTTGAGTCGAAGCCATGTAGATAGATAATCATTGTACCTCCCCCGTTGAATATTGGTACGTTTTGATCAATCTAACACGAAAAACAAGGTTTTAAAGGTAACAGCTGAGAAATTATATTTTTCACTTCCTAAACGTGATCCTAGCTACATAAAGTGTGACTCAGAGCCTCCGCTTCACGCAGATAACTTTCATCGCCCCAAAGCTGATGAGCAAGTAAATACCATAGCATCGCCATCATCTGGCTTCTTGGTAACCATGCTTCTACACCATCAAGCCAAGGCTGAACATCATGGATTCCTCGCAGCTGACAGTACTTCTCAACCGCTTCTGTGACTTGCGCGCCAGCAACCGCAATGGTTAATGTCAAATCGAGCCTAGGGTCTGCGAGCGCAGCGTATTCCCAATCAATAATCTTAATGCAGTCACTGTTTCTCACTAGGTTATAACCACCTAAGTCAAAATGGCACAAAGACAGGTCAACATTGGTAATACTCGGAGCCACGCGCCACTCTTGATAAATCTTAGTGCAGGCTTCGGTCTTATGAATCGCATCAAGCTGCAGCCAGTAATGATCGACTCGCGCTGTGAAACTGAACGGTTGGAGTGGTAATCGCGCGGTATTCACCAGATGCACTGAGATCAGAGTCTTCAACAAATCATCAAGCTCTAAGCCTTCGTAAAGCGTCTCACCCGCAATCCATTCAACCAATAAGCCTTGCTCATTGACCACTATTGGACTTGGTCCAATACCTAGACGCTCAATTGCGGAAAGCACTTGATACTCTTCATGACGAGAGATAAAGAAAGCTTTGGTGATAGGAGTGGTGGGCCGCCAAACATACGCGGTGCCATCGGCTAACACCAACTTCCAACATCGATTGGTCAACCCGCCGGTCAGCGTTTGAGCTCTAACAGGTGGCTCAGAAAAGTAACCATCAAGCGAACTCAAACTGGTATCAAGAAGCTTAGCCTCAGACCAAGAAAAAATTGCCATATTTACTCCCTATAAACGTCTTCATTTCCCTACAAAAAAGACACTGACCAAAAGCCAGTGTCTCTTCATAAACAGCACATCATGCACTGCATTGGCGTGTGACCAAGCTATGTGTGGCCAAGCTATACGCTGCCAAGACTAGACGCTGTCAAAACTGGCTGCGTTTAGTTGGCAAGTAAGCGAAATTAAAGGCCTAGTAGGCTCTTAGATTGTTGCTTACGGATTTCAGTCTCGTCAGCCCATTCAATCAAGCCAGACTCAAGATCCATTAGACGCATCGTCATTTTGTAGTAAACGTCTTCGTCGCTACCGTCTTTCTTAACGATGCTTGATAGGTTGCCGTACAGCATGTATTGAGCACCGACCATTTTACCGAATTGAATTGCTGAGCTTTGATTTACAAGCTCATCATTGTTTTGGAAGTTCAATTGGTCACGAACAGACTCTACACGGTCCATATCAACGAAACGGAACTTACCAGAATTCAGCATTTTAGTACTGATAGTGTCAGTGATTGACTCAGTATCGATGTGCTCACTTGTCTTGTTCTTGATTCGCTCTACGAACACGATTGGACGTTGCTCTCGAGTAATGTAAGACACTGAACCAGACGCCATCATGCTATCGACCATTTCACCCGCAATCGTTTGAAGGTCAGTTGAACCGAAATCGATTGTCGTGGTTTCTACTGCTTGTGCATCACCGTAGCTTACCTTGTTTGAACAACCGCCTAAAATAACCGCTAAACCTAGTAGCGCAACGACACTCTTTTTCATTTTGTTTCCTCAACTTATCACTGAGCGGGGTTACCCACACTCTTAAATTCTTGTATTTACGAATCATTAGACCCGTTTTATCAGACTTACTGCTCTCGGAACTGGACTCTGAACTGAGTTGCTTTCGGGTTTACCGACACTTCCGACAACGAAATGCTTTCAAAACCACGAACAATGGCTTGCTTCCAAGGGCCTTGTTTTAGATTGACCTCAAGCCCGGCATCGTCGTACCAGTAAAAACGATAAAGGATATGTTGATCGCCTTTATAGTTACTGTTTAAACGAACGATTCCGCGCGTATGACCGTCGACCAGATCGGTACGGATATCTTCAACCTGTAAACGGCTGCCCAATACCTTGTCACCAAAGAAAACGTTCTGAGTCAGACTATCAACCCTTACGCCAGCTGTATTATCAGCACAACCAGCCAGAGCCATAACCGCTGCTAAACTCACTAACCACTTTTTCATTACAGCCTCCCTAGCTGTTTATGCCACATTGTTGCGTTGTTACCTTGTCGAGAAATCCACACCAAAGTGGTCTGCCCTTCTCGGATATCAAAGTCATACGTTTTAGCGCCCGCTTCTAGCGTATATTGACCGCTGTTTGCTACGAACGTGCTGCTCTTAATCTCAGCCGGTAGAGATTGCCAACTGCGAGTATCTGGTTGTTCGGTGAATGTATTCCACACATTGAACAAGATATTGCCGACATCGTTGCCTTTGGTTGCTTCTTTACGAATGCGATCTTTCGCGACTACACGTAGCGCTTGGCGAATAACAATGCTCGTCATACGTTCAGATAAATCATTCTGAGCCATCGCGTTTACATCCGTGATCAGGTGTTCTTGTAAAGGTTGTCCGCTGATTCGCAAGGCAGAAAAACGCTCTACGTTTTGACTCGGGTAATAGGGCAGCGCAAGAGAGTATATTGCCCCCTGATCGCGACTGTCATAAACAGGTAAATCTAGTCGCCAACTGTCCATAGCTTGTACAGCGCTCTGCTCTTGAAGAACAATCACTCGCCCTTCACCTGTACTAAGTTTAGAAGACTGCTTATAGCGTTTTTCTAATGTCGCTAAATCTTGTCGCATCCCTAAACGTGCGGCAGTTGCCATCGTTCTGTCGATGATTTCTTGGTTATCTGGCATCACAGCCAAAGCACGACGATAGTCAACATAGGCACTGTTTAAATCATTTGAAGCTTCATAAAGCAGACCAGACAAGAACATCAGATACGCATTCTGTACTGACTGCAGCTTTTTACCCGCATCAGGGTAATTAGCAAGGATGCTACCCACATTGGCAGACAACCCCTGCTTCTTCGCATCGCTGGCTGCACGGTCTAACTCAGCTTCACGTTGCTTCTTTGCTTGTTCTTGAACTTGGTTGGCGCGACGCATTTCAATCACCGCACCTTCTAAATCGTTTTTCTTGAGATAATTTAAACCGAGATACAGATGAAGAAACCCCAGTTCATAATCGGCTGGCACATACTCGGTAATATTATCATTCACCGCCAACGCACCCACGCTGGTCGCACTGTCTGAAATCGAGATAACGGCTTTTCTTTGCTGCTCAGTTACCGCCTGATCCGCCACTTCAAACGAAGACTTACTCTCTGGGTATTGCTGATCCAGAAGGTTAATTCTACCTCTTTCAAAGTTATCAAGGATGTCACCCGCAGCGTAATCTGGTAGCTCTTGTTGAGCCTCTGAATAATCTCCAGATTTCACGGCTTGGTAGATCTCTTTGTTTTGCGCGCTGTAATGACTGAACAGGCTTCCTGCAGACATACTCGCACAACCTACGGTCAACGCCGATAACAGGGCAATGGAAGCGAATCTAAACTGTTGCTTCACTTATCGTCTCCGTGCATGTTTAAAATGCCTACTTTATTAGGGTCTGCTGACCTTTAATGGTCTCATTATCAAAACGAAACGTGTTGTAAAAAGGATCTCAAGCCAGTTGAAATCCTACTGATATAGCCTCTGCCTAAGCGATGCCGACATTCAGACAACAGATAGAACTTAAAGTTGGCATACAAACTACAAATTTTCCAACTAACTACTTGTGTTAACCCACTAATGAGCGCGTTTAAACTAGCTCATTAGCTTTCATTAACTCGTTAGCTTTTCATTAGCTCATTAATAGGGGGCCAAGTGGACGACCACCAACCAAGTGCATGTGAATATGATAAACCTCTTGGCCACCGTGAGAGTTACAGTTCACGATAAGACGATAGCCATCTTCTGCGATGCCTTCTTCTTTTGCTAACTTACGAGCAACAGTAAACATGCGCCCCATCATCGCTTCATCTTCGACTTCAACATCGTTGGTTGTCGGAATCAGCTTGTTTGGGATGATTAGGATATGGCTTGGCGCACGAGGGTTAATATCGCGGAATGCGGTTACTAAATCGTCTTGGTATAGTAGATCTGCTGGGATTTCTTTGTTGATGATCTTAGTAAAAATGGTTTCTTCAGCCATGTTTCTCTCCGATAAAACATTTATTTTTTAATGCTTTGAGTATGCGCTATGCCGCATCAAACCACAATAAATCTGCTTTAAAGCATAATAAAAAACACCGTTCAAATCAAAGAAAACGAGCCTTAGCTCTCAAGAATGGCATGTTGGTTATAACTGAGCGTTATTTTTGACGTATGCGTCATAAAACGCGTAAGCCGAGCTCAATAGAATGCTGACAATTTTGTTAGTTTTACTTTGACCTGACATTAGGTCTGCATTTTTATTTAGGGAGAAAGCCATGAAGGGATCTGTGATCAAGCGTATGTACGCTGGTTTCGCACTGATCATCATCATGTTCGCAGTCACGATAACCATCATGATGAACAGCATGAATCAGATACACAGCAATTTTGAGAGTGTCTCAGAAACCTCATTGCCACTTGTTGCGCTTTCAAATCAAACAAGTGTTCAATTGCTTTCTGCTGATAAGTCATTCAAAGATTTCTTAACCACACAAAACGCTGAACGCATGTCTGCAATGCGTACAGAATTTGCTGCATCACAAAACTCGTTTTCAGAAGTTCTCGGTAGTTTAGAAGCGGCAAGCCAAAACAATGCTTCACTTATTGAACGTATCGCGCAATTAAGAGCAATGGAAGAACGCTACTTCGCCGAAGCTGACGAAGCGATGAACAACTACGTTGCGATGTTCGAAGCGCAAGAACAAGTGCAAAAAGCCTCTCGTGACTTCCAACGTTTACATTCAGAATTAACCGTTGGCATGAAAGAGTACGTCGCCGACCAAAAAAGCATCTCTGTAAAAGTGATGGCAAAGAGCTACTTCATTAAACTGCAAGATGCAGAAGTCATCACCTCTGATGCACTTGCGAGCTCTGATGTTGCCTTCGTTCAGAAAGCCGTTAACCAAAACAAAAAGGCCGTTACTCATCTTAACTACGCTTATCGCGGCCTATCAACACAACTACCAGCACTTAAGAATGTCTTCGATGAGTCGGTTCAGAAGTTCACCAAAGACGTTGGTCAGAAAGGTGGCGTACTAGACAAACACAACAACTACCTACAAGCCAAGCAAGCGCTGTACGTGAACATCGCCAACCTAGCTGTAGAAGTTGACCAAGCAATGGCTGTTTTGGACTCGTTCAACGTAACTGCTGAAGAGCAACTCAACTCATCACTAGCAGACGCAAGCAGCATCTACGACAAAGGCCTATTCAACGCGATTGCAATTGGCATTGTTGTAACCGTGTTCGCAGCTGCAATTGGTTACCACATTGCACATAGCGTACGAGAGCCATTAACTCGCATCCTCGGTACGTTAGAAGGTCTAACCGAAGGCGATATGACTCAGCGTATCGATATTCGCTACGACAACGAATTCAGCCGCGTGAGCCGTCACATCAACACCTTGGCTGACAACCTACACAACATCCTTGTGAAGCTGAATGACGCTTCAGATGACTTAACTAAGACTGCAAGCGTCAACCAGAAGACGTCATCTGAAACGCAGGCTCAATTGAACAGCCAACGTGAGCAAACCGCGACTGTTGCGACCGCAATGACAGAGATGTCTCATTCTGTACAAGAAGTGGCGAACAGCGCGCAAAGCTCACTCACCATGGTTCAACAAGTAGAATCGGCTTCTGAGTCTGGTCGTCAGATCATGAACACCAACATCAGCACCATTAATCAGCTTGAAGTTCGCCTTACTGAATCAGTGGGCGCTGTAGGCGAGCTACAACAGATGAGTAGCCAGATTGGTTCAATCCTTGACGTTATTCGTGGTATTGCTGAACAGACCAACCTACTTGCACTTAATGCGGCAATCGAAGCAGCGCGTGCAGGTGAACAAGGTCGTGGTTTTGCAGTCGTTGCCGATGAAGTACGAGTGCTAGCACAGAAGACCACTCAATCAACCTCTGAAATCGAGACTATGATCAGCAATCTGCAATCAAGCTCGAAAACGGCAAGCAACGTTATTGAAAGCTGTATGACCGATATGGACATGTCGGTTCAACAAGCTTCAAGTGCAAACAGTGCGATGGAAGAGATCCAAGCCTTGATTCTAGAGATCAGCCACATGAGTACACACATCTCTCAAGCAGCCGCTGA
This sequence comes from Vibrio sp. 10N.239.311.G01, assembly GCF_041465805.1. Classification (NCBI taxonomy): domain Bacteria; kingdom Pseudomonadati; phylum Pseudomonadota; class Gammaproteobacteria; order Vibrionales; family Vibrionaceae; genus Vibrio; species Vibrio sp. 10N.239.311.G01. The sequence goes on along the minus strand of NZ_JBFSRM010000004.1, from coordinate 46,810 downwards.
GCAGAGTGAAACGTCTGGTGATATTGCACGCAACATCGAAGACATCAACCATATCGCAGATAAGAGTTACCAAGCGATGTCTTCAATTGCAGAAGCCAGCCAAAACCTAACAATTTTGGCGAATCAGCAAGGTGATTTAGTACATCAATTCAAACTATAGATAAATGAAGAATCGATAGATATTTAGTGAGATTGTTGAGACTTCTTACCCAATAGTGGTAACTAATTGAGCTAGGGCAACTTTTATCAAGGGTTGCCCTTGTTTTTTATGAGCTTTGTCATTATATGATTATTAAGGCTTGCTGCTTCCCGTTTTTTCTTTCACCTTTATGAGCGAGCCGCTATTAAGGAATTTATATGGCTGTTCATGTTGGCATTATCGATCAAGACCCCATTCGCTTGCTCACCCCATTACTTGATAACCGAACGGTCAGCACCCACATCGTGTTTATCGGCGACAAGAATCAAGTCAGTATGTACAAACGTTTAGACAGCGTTTTGCATAAGCGCGACATTACGAGTGAGTTTTTCGAAATTCCGACCATCGTAAATACGTCCGTCATTAAAGAATCTATCCAAACCCTTGCCGAAGACCTCAAAGCACGCGGTCAAGAAGTGAAGCTCAACGCAAGTTGTGGCCTTCGTCACCGCCTACTTTCTGTGTACGAAGTATTCCGTACTTACCACTGGCCAATCTTCGTGGTTGAACCAAACAGTGACAAGCTGTGTTGGTTGTACCCAAATGGTAAAGAAGATGCACAAGTTCAAGACCGCATCACCATCGACGACTACCTGACTGTGTTCGGTGCTCGCGGTGAATTCAGCGATGTTCAGCTGTCTCCGCAACTGGATCAGAAACTTTATGAACTGGGTGAACGTTGGGCAAGTAACGCACTCGAACTAGGCCCTGGCCTTGCGACATTGAACTACCTAGCAACGACCTGCCGTAAAGAACAAAAACTTGATGTAGGCCTATCTGAGAAGCAACAAGGCTATCGCGAGCTCAACATGCTGCTGAGCGATTTGGTTGAAGCTAAAATTGCGACTTACGACAATGGTATTTTGACCTTTGCCAACGAAGACGCGCGCCGCTTCTCAAACGGTGAATGGCTTGAAACATTGGTTCACAGCACAGTTAAGCAGATCCAAGATGACATGCCGACCATTCAAGACCGTTCTTTGAATGTTCAGGTATACCGTCAACTGGGTGAACGTGAGGTTCGTAACGAGCTTGATGTTGCCTCTGTGGTGAACAATAAGCTGCACATCATCGAATGTAAGACCAAAGGCATGCGTGATGATGGTGATGACACCTTGTACAAACTGGAATCGCTTAGAGACCTGCTAGGTGGCCTACAAGCACGTGCAATGTTAGTGAGCTTCCGCCCTCTTCGCCATAACGACATCACACGAGCTGAAGATCTTGGCCTTGCATTGATTGGCCCTGACGAATTGAAAGATCTTAAAACACACCTAACGGCATGGTTTACAGCTGCGGGTGGCAGTGAAGATCTAGAGTACTAAAAACCAATAAGCTCATGAGAGCTCAATGCTCTTAAGCAGATTGTTAAAAAGGCGAATGACGATTAAGTCACTCGCCTTTTTTGTTGTCTGTTTTCTCTATTGATTACTTTCAGACGGCACAAAAAAATGGCCGCATCATACGATGCGGCCATTTTCAAAATTTAATGTCACTTGAAGACTTAATGCTCTCTAAAACTCAGAGCACTTTAAGACTTAAAGCATTTTACGAGCGGCTTCTACAACCACTTTGATTGAACGTGCTTCTGTTACTTTTAGAGTGTCGTGATCAGGCGTCTCTTTTTGAGTACGGTTGATGATTACACCAGCAACACAACCTGCTTTCAGACCAGAACTTGCACACATAGTTAGCAGTGTTGCAGATTCCATCTCGAAGTTTAGAACGCCCATGTCTTGCCATTCTTGCATAGAGCCTTGGAAGCGCTTAACAACGCGACCAGAGAACGTGTCGTAACGCTCTTGACCTGGGTAGAACGTATCGCTTGATGCCGTTACGCCCATGTGAACTGTTGCACCTGATTCATCAACTGCCGCTTTCATTGCTGTTGCAACTTCAAAGTCAGCCACTGCTGGGAACTCCATAGGAGCAAAGTGTAGGCTAGCGCCGTCTAGACGAACAGAACCTGTAGAAACAATCATGTCACCCACGTTTACGTGAGGTTGGATAGCACCAGTCGTACCAACACGTAGGAAAGTGCGAACACCAAGTTGAGCAAGCTCTTCAACTGCGATAGAAGTCGATGGACCACCAATACCTGTTGAACATACAACAACTGGTTTGCCGTCTAGCTCTGCGCGGTAAAGCGTGTATTCACGGTGACTAGCAAGGAATACTGGGTTCTCCATCTCTTCTGCAATTTTTTGCACACGAGCAGGATCACCAGGGATGATCGCAAGAGTAGCACCGTTAAGATCTGCTTCAGTAACACCTAAGTGGAAAACAGCTTGAGACATAGTTCGCTCCTTTTGGCTTATTGGGCTTTTTACCCTTATTTAAGCTCATAGTAAATTCGTGGGGTACGAACACACTCTAACCAAGCTCATTACAAAATGAAGTGATACATGTCACATTAATGATCGCAACAATAATTCAAGTTTCAGAAAAAACCGATTGGCATCACAAAAATAAGCAATCCGCACGCCTATGTTGCATACTAATGAGACAAAAAGCGCCTTTAACGTATTACCGCTAAAGGCGCTTTTATATTAAGAATGCTCTATGTCGGTGAGCTCGATTTAGTACGCTTTAGATTTAAATCGAAGCAGACGCAATGCGTTCAATGTCACCAATGCAGTTGCACCACTATCCGCTAAAACTGCCACCCACAAACCGGTAATACCTAACAAGCTTGTCACCAAGAATACGACCTTCAAACCAAGCGCAAGGGCTACGTTTTGACGGATGTTGTTCATGGTCGCTTGCGACAGTTCAATCATCGCTGGCAGCTCAGTTAAACGGTTATGAGTCAGTGCTGAATCCGCCGTTTCCAAAGCGACATCCGTACCACCACCCATTGCGATGCCGACATTCGCCGTTTTCATTGCTGGTGCATCATTAATGCCATCACCGACCATCGCCACGTGCGACTGTTGAGATAACTCCTCAACGTAAGATACCTTGTCGCTTGGCAATAGGCTTGCCTTGTACTGCATACCAATCTTGCTACTGATCGCTGCTGCACTGCGCGGATTATCGCCGGTCAACATGATAGATTGAATACCTAATTCATTAAGTCGTTCAATCGCAAGCTTAGCGTCACTGCGTAACGTATCTTGCCAAGCAATCAGACCAATCACCGTCGTAGCTTGCTCTGTTGATTCTTCTTGATCTTTAACCTCAAGAGCAACCACAACCGTCTTGCCCTCACCTTCTAATGCTTCTACCTGAGAAACCACATCGGCACCAAGTTCGAACGTGACTTTAGACGGTGACAGAACCTGATACTTAACACCATCAACATCCCCTTCAACACCACTACCAATCAACGCTTTCTTGTTGTGTGATTCAGGAATCTCAATATTCAGGTCTTTTACTTTAGCGACAAGTGACTGCGCCAACGGGTGAGTAGAGCCAACTTCAATCGCCCCAACCACACGCAGCATCGCGTCTTGTTGCCACCCCGATAGAGGTTGAATATCCGTAACCTGAGGCTTACCTTCGGTCAGTGTGCCTGTCTTATCGAAGGCGATGGTTTGGATTTTACCAAGCTGCTCTAGCGCTGCGCCGCCTTTAATGAGCGCGCCACGTTTCGCTGCTGCTGCTAAGCCAGAGGTAATCGCTGCAGGAGTCGAGATAACCAAGGCACACGGACAAGCAATCAACAATAGCGCTAGGCCACGGTAAACCCATGTTTCCCATGGCTGCGCAAACAACAATGGTGGCGTGATGATGACCAACAGAGCCACTACCATCATTAACGGTGTGTACCAACGGCTGAACTTATCGAGGAATCGCTCTAGTGGTGCTTTACGAGACTCTGCTTCTTCAATCAGATGAAGAATGCGATCGATCGCGTTCTCACCCTGTTTTGAAGTGATGGTGATACGAACCACTTTATCGACCACCACAGCGCCAGCCATGATGCTATTGCCTTCGATGTTTTCAACAGGAACAGATTCACCGGTTAACGCACTTTCATCAAAGCTTGCCGCGTCTGTAATCAATTGGCCGTCAGCAGGTAAACGAGAGCCCGCGGCCACTTCAATCACATCACCTGGAACCAGTTCACTGACTGCTACTTCTACACGCTCGCCGTTGATGATCTTAGTCGCGTTTTCTGGTACCAATGCCATTAGCGCTTGAACGCCACTTCTTGCTCTTGATGAAGCAAACGCTTCTAAGCGCTCACCAATCAAGAACAACAATAGAACCATCGCTGCTTCCGCAGTTTCGCCAAGGTACAAAGCACCCAGCGCGGCAACACTCATTAAGGTTTCAATAGCAAACGGTGTACCTGAACGCGCCAGCTGAACCGCTTTCTTCGCCACCGGATATAAACCAAGCAGACAAGTTACCGTAAACAAGCCTTCGCTTAATTGAGGAGAGGTACTTTTCAGAAGCGCCGCAAACAGCATTGCCGCTGCAATCGCGATAATCTGTAAATTAGGTTGGATATAAGCTTGCCAAAAAGTCTCAGGTTGTTGTTTTTCTTTCTTTGAACCGACTTCCGTAAGAGGGAAACCCGTTTTGATAGAGACCTGTTCAATGGTGTCAGCAAGGCTTTCATTATCGAATTTCACAACCAGCTTTTCGGTAGCAAAGAGAACCTTCGCTTGAATAACACCGTCAATATTGCTGATCGCGTTTTCTATTTTTCTTGCACAAGCTGGACAGTCCATTCCGGCAACCAGCCAACTTTTCGAAAATTTGGCATCGAGAGATAAAGTTGAGGACTGACTGTCTTCTTCTCCACTATCCGACGAACTACAACAATCATCTCCAGACGATGACGAAGCAGCAGAAGAGCTACAACAACCAGATGAAGTACCTGCTGCTGTGATGCTTGAAATTTTAGGGCTAGAGCAACTTGCTCCTGCCGCTTGAGGTTGAACGTCCACTTTTGCTGAGCGGCACGCTGCATGTTTTGCGCACATAATGTATCTCCTTAATACTCAAAAGCCTTGAGGTTGTTGCTAACTTACGAGCAACAGAACCTTAAGTTCATCAAAAGTATAAACCTTGGAGGCTACTCCAAGGTCAAGAAGAAGTTTTCAAGAAAACAAAAATATTATGCCAGCGCCGATGGCTTACTGAGATTTAAGCTCCGCACACTCTTCACGGTTAGCGGATACATCATCAATAAGAACCGCATCGTGTGAACAGAATGGCTGAGTGTTCAAGCTGACAATCGACACATCATCTTCCACTGGATCAACTTGAGATCCTTTCATCAGTTCAGCGATATGATGTCGAAGCACCAAGATACCTAAAATTCCGAACAAAACATTACCCAAAGCTTGACCATAGAGAACACCCAAAGCGCCATACCATTGCGAACCTAGATATACGAACGGCAGAGTACCTAACGTCGCTTTACCCAAATTCAATGCTGTCGAGTAAAGCGGTTTACCTAGGTTGTTGAAAGACGTGTTGGCAACAAATAGTGCACCGTTAAAGGTGAAGGTTAACGCCACATAGGTACAGAAAGCCGCCACAATGATTGCTGCATCACCTTGTAAGCTAAAGCCTTGAATGACATAACCTTGAACGAAGTACAACAGAATACAAACAGCGATGGTGTATGCCGTAGTAACCAATAATGAGTTATTGAGCGTTTCTTTTACTCGGTCCATGCGTTCAGCACCAAAGTTCTGACCAATGATTGGCCCCACAGCGCCAGACAAGGCAAAGATAACCGCAAAACAAACTGGCGTCAGACGACCTATCACGGCAAAGCCCGCGACAAAATCCTCACCATATTGTGCGATACCCGTTGTTACAATCGCATTACCGATAGGCGTTGCGGTATTGGTGATAATCGCAGGCAGCGCAATCGCCAATATTGGTCGAATATTAATGCGCCATTGCACAAAAGAAGGCGGAGCTACCAGCTGATGGCTGCGAATAAGAGGATAAAGCGAAAAGAATAGCACCGAGAAACGAGCGACAACCGAAGCGATAGCCGCCCCTTCGATGTTCCAACCAAAACCAAAAATAAACAGAGGATCGAGAATCGCGTTAACAATGCCGCCAGACAAAGTTGCCCACATCGAACGCTTAGCATCACCTGCCGCTCTTAAGCCCGCACCCGCTGCCATCGCTAACGCCAAAAATGGACCACTAGGTAGCAAAATCTGTAGGTAAGCTTGAGCGCGTTCGGCTGCAATGCCTTTGGCGCCTATCGCGGCTAGCAGCTCTGGAATATAAGCGAACATGATTGCAGTTATGGTTGAACTGATAACAAACGCAGTCAGCATGATACTGGTGCTTAGGTTTCGAGCGTGCTCTTGATTCTTGGAGCCGATGGCTTTGGACACTAATGCGCCCATGGCAATGGAAGTACCGATAGAAACGGAGGTAGAAAAGAAAGTCAGCGTACCTGCAAATCCTACCGCAGCAGCCAATTCAACCTGTCCGAGCATACTGATAAACAGCATGTCGAGCAGATCGACCACAAATAACGCCATCAAACCGACAGAGCCAGCCCCCGACATCACCAATATGTGGCGCATCGTTGAACCTTCAACAAACTTTGCCGTTTGATTTGACATGAAACCTCCAAAAGTTGGAATACCCAAGAGCTAAAGCCTAATCAGCTGTTCAACTGTTCAACTGTTCAACTGGCTAGGGATCCAAAAAGAAAGGATCGACCAAGAAAAGCGCTATACAGAAAAAAGGCGCTAGTGCGCCTTTTTTCAATTGAGAGTATTGAGAAAAATAATCGTTCTTAACACGCTACTATACCTGATGTTTGAAGCATTCTTCCAAGTTCTTGCCAATTGCTCTCAAAACATCAGTTCTGGTGATAATACCCACCAGTTTTCGATTATCGATCACAGGGTATGCTTTAGGTTTTCCAACCTGCATCATGTCCGCCAATTCAATAATGGATAAGTCAGGTGACACCGACAGCACTTCTTGGTACATACAGTCACCCACAAGGTGTGTGTCTTGGCAGAAGTAACTGACCTTCACAAGTTTCTCGAGTAAATCCTGCTCTGAAAGGAAGCCAATCACTTGTTCGTTATCATCGATTACGGGCCCACCCATATGGTGGCTACGCATCACTTTGTCTAACGCTAGACTTAACGGCATATCAGGAGTAAATGTCACAACCTGCTGCGTCATGTAATCTTTCACTTTAATAGAATGCATTGCGTTCTCCCTAAATACTTTGCGTCATATATTTTCTATCTTGTTAAGTTAATTGTTGTCTAAAATCTTGATTTTACTAAATGGATTTCAACAATTTTATTGATAGGCAAAACCTAACAAGACAAAAAAGTGAGACAAACAAAGGGTTGAGCACGTTTTCGAACGCCAGAAAAAAGAAAAAAAAGAGCCCTTACAAAGCCTTACTTTCCCTTGCTTAACCTTACTTAGCCGAGCTAGCCTGCGTAAATAAACCCTGTAATCTTCACCTCACTAATAATTAGAAATCCCGTTTTAGGCAGTTTATGCAACACGACAACAACATGTACGCGTATATTTACGCAGGTAACGACGGCACAGAAAACACACTCATCGCCACTATCGATAATCAAGAAAAACCGCTGATATCAAGCTGCGTTGATGATATAAAACGCATGTCATGCTTAGCCATTGATTTAGCAGCAAAACACGACCTAAAAGTGAAGCTGGTGAAATATCAAAGAGAACAAGAGATCGACTTCGGCCTATTCGTTAAATAGTGAATCCGACACTGATTTGGTTAATCTCTAACTGGCAGCCATAGTAGCATTAGCAAGCGCAATAGCCGTGAATGGCTGCCGAATTCGACCTGACAAGCCTAACGGGTAAAGGCTATAATGATCAGACGGCGCCCTTGCCGATTTTCATTGTCCAAATACGGTTTACTATGTCTTCCCAAACCCCACCTAAAACGTATCTAACGAATTCCTTATCTAAGTTAAAAAGCTACTTTAGTGAGTTATTGGATTTCCAATCACGCATTTGGGTGGTTCATATCTTTGAAGACTCTATTACCGATCAGTCGTTTGTGATTAATGAAGATGGCTTTAAAGAACCGCTAGAGTGGATGAAAAAACGTGATTACCAAGCGAGAATGCTTGATCGTGTTGATAAGATGAAAATCTCACAGGTGATTGAGATTCAGTTCGAAGACAAAATGCATCGCTTGATGCGAGTGAAGTAGCTTTATTGTTTGGGCGTTCACGAAAAGCCCTTGCTAGAAATCAAGTATAAAAAGGCCAGCGCTCGCTGACCTTCTCTCATTGATTACAAACCACCATCTAACGCGCACAATACTCATGCCACAGGCGCACCGCTTTCTGGTATGCCTCAGTTTTATCGTGCGTTTCTGCAAAGAGAATGGCTGTCATGCTGTCGACAACGGTATTCGCCATTAGCGCCATATCTTCAGCCGATGTGCCAAGTACACATTGACTAGGAAGTGGCAGCTCTAGGTTCATCATCTCTTCCCAGTAGAACGATTCGACTTTGTCAGGAGAGCTCATCCATACCGTTTGGCTAACTTTAGGATTATATTCCGACTCACCGTTCATCCCTTTGAATGAAATCACCGAGTGGGATTTATTTCCGATAACATACTCAACTTCCGCATGAAGTTGTGGAAAGCCAGGATGGAAACTGCCACGCAGACCTAAACGGCCACCACCAGGATTCAATGCTCGAACTACCGTGTTAATTGGTGTTCTCAAACCGTAGCGGTGTTTCCAACCAATCATGGTTTGTGCTTCGGGCGCAAAGTTAGCTAGCGGTAAATAAGCAATGCCGTCTTGTTCAAGAATCGACTTAGCATGTTCAGGGCTCTCAGCACTTTGCACACCGACATCTTGCAAATGGCTTTCAACGTGCGTCCTACCGCTCGGCTTATCCATATAGCCATGCATTAACACTTTATAGCCATTGTCAGCTAAGATTTTTGCCGCCAACAAGTTCCAAGGCTTGCCACTGGCGTTATCGTTACGCTTACCTGCATAACACGGCCAATCAATATCAGCGCCTAAATCTGGCACTCGAGATTGAAACGCTTTTACAAAGCCAGCGATCTCTTCATTGGTTTCATTCTGCACACGAATCAGCATCAGTAGCATAGCCATTTGGTCGTCACCGACTTCTCCGCTTAAATACTCATCCATGATGCGGTAGGCTTGTTCGAACGATAAAGGCTTACGCCCTCTTTCTCCTCGTCCAACTGTACGAATACACTCTAAAATACTACTCATTGATTGTTTATTCTCTTCCGTTGATATCAATAAAATTCGAATACACTTTCGATTCTATGATACCCACCGTGCATTGCAAAGCGATTCAGTTGCTCTCGACCGAATTACCAATACGCGGATTGGTGTTCTAAAAGTAAACTTACTGGTGTAAAATTAGCGTATGTAATGCTAACCGCGACATATTGAGTAGTATCCCGATGACTGTAAAAAAAACGCTGAGCCAAAGAAAACGTGAATCGATCGTTGCCGCTGCTATCGCAGAGTTTACTGAGCATGGCTACAAGGCCACCAGCATGGATAAAATATCGAGCCGCGCAGAAGTATCAAAGCGAACCGTATACAATCACTTTGCCAGCAAAGAGCTGCTTTTAGATGAGATTCTGGACAGCATTTGGAGCAAAACTCTGGCCGCGACGCATTTCCCTTATCAAGCAGAACTGCCACTTGAAGAACAGCTTTCGTCGATAGCCAATCAAGAGCTTGAGTTACTTGAGTCTGAAGGCTTCATCGACCTGTCACGCGTGTTGTTCTCAGAGTATTTCCATAACGCCGAACTGGCGCATCAAGCGATGGAAAAATATTCCCAAGCAGAAAGTGGACTTACAACCTGGGTTAAAGCCGCGTTGGCAGACGGTCGTTTAGTAGAACTAGACCCACAATTCGCCTCCACGCAGTTCATTGGTCTGCTTAAGTCTTTTGCGTTTTGGCCGCAAATCATTGGTCATGTGCCGTCACCGGATGCTGCGCACAAACAAGTGATCATTACTTCAAGTGTCGAGATGTTCCTTAAACAATATCAGGCGTGATTTTGGTGGTTGATGAGAATTCAACCACAATAAAACCATCACTAGTATCTGCTGTTATTTTCCCTATACTGCAACCCACTTTCGTCATTACGACTCAGTAAAACTTCAACTTTAGGTAACCCTATGATTACTTTCACCACCAACTTTGGCGATATCGAGATTGAACTGAACCTTGAAAAAGCGCCAGTAACGTCGAAAAACTTCCTTAAATACTGCCAAGACGGTTTCTACGAAGGCACGACATTTCACCGTGTTATTGAAGGTTTCATGATTCAAGGTGGTGGTCACACTATCGACATGACAGAAAAACCAACTCGTGCCCCAATCGTCAACGAAGCAAACCGTGGCTTGAAGAATGTGATTGGTTCTGTGGCAATGGCTCGGACTGATGCACCACATTCTGCAACGGCGCAGTTCTTCATCAACCTTGATGACAACGATTTCCTAGATCACACCTCAACAACCAATGCTGGCTGGGGTTACGCGGTATTCGGTAAGGTTTCAGCAGGTATGGATGTGGTAAACAAAATTGCGAAAGCACCAACAACCATTCGCTGGGGACACGAAGATGTGCCTTGCGAAGATATTGTGATTACAAAAGTCACTATTCGCGACTAATTCATTCACGTCCTTTCCCGCCCCTAGTGCATTCGAATTGATGGCATAAAGAAAAGAAGGCTGTGCGATAGGACTATGGTGGTAAGGGTTCGACTTTACCACCTGTATTCAAAGCTCGTTGTTAGAATAGTTACCAGCGAGAACGATAAGTACGGTGACACCCTTTGCACGTCTTATTCGCAGAATTTAACCCTTGCTCTGCACTCGACAAGTCTTGTTCAACACTCGCCTGATAAGGCTCAGAAAAGCACTTGAAGAACAACCCACACTCGGCCTTGCGCCGAGTGTTTTATTTTCGTCTCGACCATTTGATATAGCAAAATAGTGAAGCAATGATCACCGCCCCACCGAGCAGCTTCTGCATCTCTACACTTTCGCCAAGCACACTCACACTTAACAGCAGCGTCCACACAGGCTCAAGAATCATGATCAATGCCGCCACTTCCATGTTCACGGAGTGCTGACCGACCGTTTGTAGCAAGTAACGAATAGACGTTGCGATCACCGCAGAGACAATAAACCAGAAGACTAAGGTTTTGGTGATTTCGAACTCCGGCTGAGCTGTCATAGAAGCAAAGGCTAAACCACTCACACCCACCACAAACAGTTGCACACAGATTGATGCGATAGGCTTGATATTGGTAATCACACGCTTGTTCATCACAAAGTGAACAGACAACAACATCGATGCTAGTAAGAAATAAATCTGACTCTGCTCAACATGCCAGCCGTTACCCAAAGTCAGCAACAGCATGCCAATAATCGCGATCGGGAAAGACATCCAAAACGCGCGATTAGGCTTAACTCGAAACAAAATCCAAGACACAAACGGTGCAATGATCATGGCTAAGCTCATGATGAATGCCCCTTCCGACAAGCTTTCAGTCACCGAAACTGCAAACACCCATACCTGCAATGAGGCAGACAACAACAAACCCACGCCGCAAAGAGACAGAATCTGCTTAAACGAAAGCTTACGAATATGGTGAATACAAAATGGCAGAAGAATAAGACTCGCGACGAGGAATCGCACACCAATGAACACTGGCCCAGGCATTTCTAATACCACCAGCTTAGATGCAATCCATCCCACCCCAGCTAGCAGGGTGGCAAATAGAAGGTAAAGCTCTCCGCGCATCGCTTTCACGTTCATCATTTTACTTAGTCCAATAACAAAAAAAGCAACCCGACTCTGCAAGGTTGCTTTTTATAAACATTCAACAGGATCGAGATACTATCTCAATACTCTGCTTCAGGCAGCTGTTTTTAGCCTGCGTATTCTGGGTAATCCGTTAAACCTTTTTCAGCACCACCGAACAATGTGTTTGGATCGTGCGCTGCAAGTGGGTAACCATTTTGAATACGAGCTGGTAAATCTGGGTTCGCAACGAATGGACGACCAAAACCAACCATGTCAGTTACGCCTTCAGCAACGGCTTTTTCGCCACGCTCGCTATCGTATTTACCCGCATAAATAAGGACACCCTCGTAGGCTTCACGAACTGCTGCTTTAAATGCTTTTGGCGTTTCAGGTGCATCGTCCCAATCAACTTCTGCAATGTGTAGGTAAACAATTTTGTATAGGTTAAGTAGTGCTGCCGCCGCTGTGTAAGTCTCTACTGGTGTAGCGTCAACCGTACCATTCAACGATGTGAACGGAGCAAGGCGTACACCAACACGGTCAGCACCAATCGCTTCAACCATAGCTTCAACCACTTCGCCTAGGAAACGTAAACGGTTTTCAATTGAACCACCGTATTCGTCAGTGCGGTTGTTTGCTTCAGAATCGATGAATTGGTTGATTAAGTAACCATTCGCTGCGTGAAGTTCGATACCATCAAAGCCTGCTTCAACCGCATTCAAAGCCGCTTGGCGATACTGTTCAACCACCTCTTTGATGTCTTGTTTCGTCATTTCACGAGGTTCAACCACATCAACAAAGCCCGGTTCATCAGTACCGTTATCGATGAATACCTTTACGTTTTGTGCTTTAAGTGCAGAAGACGAGATTGGCTGTTCACCACCAATGTTGTCTGGGTGTGTTACACGGCCTACATGCCAAAGTTGAGCGAAGATAACGCCCTCTTTTTCATGTACGGCATCAGTCACTTTTTTCCAACCAGCGATCTGCTCATCAGAATAGATACCCGGAGTCCAAGCATAGCCTTGACCCATAGGTGAAATTTGTGTGCCTTCAGCAATAATCAAACCTGCAGAAGCACGCTGAGCGTAGTAAGCCGCCATCATATCGTTTGCTGAATTACCAGGTTGCGTTGCGCGAGAACGCGTCATCGGTGGCATAACAATACGGTTTTTAAGCTCGATATTACCAAGTTGAATTGGTTGAAATAGTGCGTTTGTCATTGTTATATCCTCGATTAACCTAGTTGAATCAGTTCGATTTGGTAGCCGTCTGGGTCAGTAATAAAAGCGATATGAGTTGAGCCGCCTTTCACTGGACCCGCTTCGCGAGTGACGTTGCCACCTAGCGATTTGATTTTGTCACATGCTGCGTAAATATCTTCTACACCCAATGCCAGATGACCAAACGCGCTGCCCATCTCGTACTCATTCGTATCCCAGTTGTACGTTAGCTCGATAGTCGTGCCGCCTTGCTCATAGCCAACAAAAACCAATGTGTAGCGGTACTCTTTGTTTTCGTGGCGTTCAAGTTCCTTCATTCCCAATACCTTGGTGTAGAACTCGATAGACTTGTCTAAATCAGTAACTCGGATCATTGTGTGTAGGAATTTCATATTTCGCCCTTTTTAGCCCAGCAACCTGAGCCGATATAATCGTGAGTGGAGGTTACCCACTTCTTTGTTAGGGTTAATATACGAGCTGACAGAAAATAAATGAAATTATCATAAATTCTCATTGTGATAATTTTTTATTATAACTCACTTAATACAAGTGATTTGTTAAGAAGATATTTGGCAAACAAAAGATAGGGCGACGATCAGAAAGCGGAGCGCCAACTGTTTAGTGATTTAGACATGTCATTAGTCGTATTGATGATCTGCTCTCTCAACCACTTATGTGCCGGATCGGTGTTCTGTTTTTTCAACCAAATGAGGTAATGAGAGATAGGCTGATAATCGAAAGGCGGTTTGAACAACTGTAACCCAAGACGTTCCTGATACTGGATCGCCATAGAAAGCGGCACAACAGTGATGTAATCAGTCTGGCTACACAGCATTAGGTTACTGGCCATAGAGCTGCCGTGAATTACAATTTTACGCGAGGATAAGTCTAACGAAGTGTAGTGAGTCAAACTTCTTACTTGGCGACGTGTTCTGGCTAAAACCGCATGTTGCTCACTGAGATATTGCGCCTCGGTGATCTCACCTTTGATCCTAGGGTGCCCATTTCGGCAAACAATCACAAACTCACTGTCGTAGAGCTTTTCGCTCATCATGCTTGAATGCTCAGGCAACACAATGTCGATCATCAAATCAAACTTCTGAGTTAATAGATCCTCATGGACTTGATCATCACTATCTGGTTGGTCATACACCTCAAGAGATAAGCCTTGGTTAGATAACTGAGAAAATCGATCGAGCAACATCCACTTTAAATGTTCGGGAACCGAAGCCACAAACCTGCGCTCTGTACTCGCTTCATCAAACCCAGCCATACCTTGAAACACGCCGTTGAGCTCGTGTATTGGCGCTTTGATTTGCTCATACAAGCTTTGCGAGTAAGCAGTAGGCACAACCCCTCGCCCACTGCGCACAAACAACTCTTGGCCAATTTCATTTTTCAGTCGGCCGAGCGCAGTGCTGATCGTCGATTGATTGGTATTCAAATGATCGGCAGCCTTACTCAAACTGCCCTGCTCCATCACCGCTGAAAACACAGCCAATAAGTTAAAATTCGGAATGTCATTACTCATGATTCAGTGCTCATTTGGCGATAGATTTAATTATCTTATCGTAAAAGCGATAGAATGAAACAACGGATGCTCATTGAGAAAACAAAACTGAGAAGGAAGCATCATATGGTAAAGAGCAAAAATGTCAGAACAACTCACTCTTTCGAATAGCTGCCACATTCGCCAGATTGGAATCTAAATCTCTTCGCTGTGCCAGTAACGCTTAATCCACCCAAACTCACCCTAGACTGGTCGGAGTATTCAATATTTCCGTCCTGCCTTATTGATACTTTTATAGCCACTTCTATGATCCAGGCTAATTAAATAGACATATTTTATAAGCCGAGTTTGAGCCTGTTCAAATAAACCCACCTCACGTTTAAGCAACCACTCAATTCATCGTAATTACGATAATTCAATATCGCAATAATGCGTAGATAGCACCAGTTACACTTCCTATTATTTCGCCAACAAATCAATTCTTAACCTAAACAGAAAACCTAAAAATGTGTAGATGATGGTGTTGCACACATCACGGAAGACGGCCTTAAAACCCAATGCAGCAAACGAACCTATCAATGGTAGACGTTACTTAAGAATGATTTCGCCAGGTGTTTTTAACACTCTATTCGCGAGAATGCGTTGTCTACGTGGTCAAAGCGATTTTTAATTGTCATCTAGTACTTTTGACTCAGTAGGTCTATACGGTTACGTGAGTTCAACACCTCTTTCAGATGTCTTCTAAAAGTCTTGTACCAAGGCTGCACTTTCTCTCTCCTTATTTAGGTTGAGATATGAACTTTATAAAAATCGTTTTCCAGAAGATCTGGGCCGTTGCTATGGTCTTGATTAAATTCTGCCTGTTTATGGCAGTGATGTTTGCGGGAGCATGGGCTCTTGCACCATTAGGCACAATCCATTCTAAAGACATCGACATGTCTCAATTCAACAATCATCCCAATGAAATGATGATGAACTTCTTCCAGATGGAGTCCTTCTCTGGTTACTTGTTCTCAGTGACCATTGCTGTGGTTTTAGCCGGTGTTTACGGCATGTGGCAGTTGCATGAACTGGGTGTGCATAAAGCAAAAGAGCACAAAAGCGCTCACGTTCAAATCGTGTTTGCACTGTCACTTTGCGGGCTCTTCATCAGCAAAACATTCTGGGTTATCGCTTTAGTTATCGCATTGGCGAACTGGAAACATATTGGTCAATCACTGAGTGATGTTATTCGCCGTGGTGTTCAGCCTAAACAAGATGCGACTAATGCAGCGACAGCCGCTGTCCACGTATCATCTGAACAATCGGTAACAGAGCCGTCTCAAACACAACAGTCTCCAGTAGAACCGTCTTCAGAAACTCAGTCTTCAAAAGAACAGGCTTCAGAAGAAAAGGCTCCAACAAAACCATCCCCTACAGAAAAAGAGGTCGCATAATGAAAGAGATGATGATTCCATACATCCTAATTGTATGGTCACTGTTTGCGACAGGCGCACTTAAGAAGAACTTCAAAAACTACACGTGGGCTGCCATTGGCGGCGTAACAATCCTTGCGGTATTAGCGGTTATCTCTCGCTTGTGGGCACCCGTTGATTTAACGAACTCAACTACAGTGAAAGCACCACACGCGGTGATGTCACCTATCTTCGGCCAGCAGATCGACCAAGTGCTTGTTGATCACAACCAAATGGTTAAAGAAGGCGACATAATCTACACGCTCGTCGACATCGATTCTGCCGCAGACAAAGCAAAGATCGAATCTTCAATTGTTCAGAAAGAAGAAGAAATCAAGCAAATGACTCGCGACTTAGAGCGTGCTGAAACGTCACCTGAAATTTTCAATATGCGTGACGTAGAAAAGTACGACTCTGATCTTCGAGTGCTGCACGCTGAACTTGTTTCGTTAAAAGCCGATCTACAAAAAGTGAACTGGGCGCAAGAGAAGAAAACCATTAGAGCGGAATTTGATGGTCAGGTATCGATAGTGAATATTGCTGAAGGTTCTGTCATGGGTAACATGCACCTCTACAACACCAGCAAAAAGTTCCTTGAGATGCGTATTTCAGACCAAACTTATGGCTATGTTCAAGTAGGAGACTTCGCTGAGTTCTTCGTTGATGCCTACCCGGGGCACGTGTTCCGAGCAAAAGTACACAGCTTTAATGCCGGTACCGGTGAGTCGAGTATTTCTCCACTTCAGGGGCCACAAAGCGTCGGTCAACACGTAGTAAGAAACGGGAATGCTTTAGGTCGTACTATCGTACTTGAGATCATCGAACCAGAAGGTTACAACATCCCTATTGGTTCAACTGGCGCGGCTTGGATCTCGGCTGAGAAGCCGCATCCGTTCTGGGGCTTCATCGATGTAATCGGCGCAGCAACGGTTCGCCTACAATCTTACAAGTCTTACTTAGGTGCTTGGTAAGTACTGAGGTTCTCGGTAAGTATTAAGATTCTCGGTAAACACTTATATAACAGCCATTAGTTCCAAATTAAATGCCCTGAATTTCAGGGCATTTTTGTATCTGTCACAAGCCCCCACTTACTAATTGATTTAGATCAAAATAAATCGCAAAAATAATCATTAGTTATCCAATCAATCGTAAAACCGATAGATTGAAATCCTGTTTGCGCGTAGATAGCGACCTCTCCCACCTCTATCATTTGGCTCAAGAAATCCAATTCCTGTATCCAAATATAAGGTCACTACCATGACTAATACATTCAAAAAAA
The DNA here is from genome assembly GCF_041465805.1 of Vibrio sp. 10N.239.311.G01. NCBI lineage: Bacteria > Pseudomonadati > Pseudomonadota > Gammaproteobacteria > Vibrionales > Vibrionaceae > Vibrio > Vibrio sp. 10N.239.311.G01. The sequence goes on along the minus strand of NZ_JBFSRM010000004.1, from coordinate 29,368 downwards.
TGGCACTTCCTGTTGCTGTTGCGAGCGCTCTATTTGCTTCTGGTTTTGCATATGCAACTCCAACTGTAGAAGCGACATCGAAAGTAGGCCAAGAACTTCAGACAGCAAATGCTGCGCAATACCAAAACATTGACCTTGATGCTCGCTACAAGAGTGAGGTTCTTTTCGAACACAAGTCAAACATGTTCTGGGGCAAAGGCGAGCGCATCCAAGTTGTATCGAAAACGGGCGACTCACTGGCTTACACTGAAGAATCTGATCACGTTCATCCAATTCTCACCAAGCACGGTCGTAAAATGGACCAAGCAATCATCAAAGTGGATGACAATATTTATCTTGGTTACGGCTTCGGTCTAGATACACCAGCAATGATCGAAGGTACGGACGGCATCATCATTGTTGATCCAGGCGAGTCGGTAGAAATGGCTCAATCGGTTAAAGAACAGTTCCGTCAAATCACCGACAAGCCGGTTAAAGCCATCATCTATTCTCACAACCACATCGACCACATCTCTGGTGTGCGTGCATGGGTGACTGATGAAGAAGTAGCATCAGGCGAAGTAAAAATCATCGCAGAAGAAGGCCTAACCGCAGCAGTGGCTAACTGGTCTTCAAACCTAGGTACTCTATTTGGTCACCGTACTTCTTACACAGGTGCTAAGCACGTAGAAGAAGGTGAGCACGGCACAGTAAACGACGGCCTTGGTCCACGTTTCATGCAAGGTGCTATCTCGTTCATTGAACCAAACCTGCTTGTACCAAGCCAAAGCCACATCGAAATCGAAATTGCTGGCGTTAAGATGCACATCGAGAACGTGCCATCTGAAACTAAAGATGAGTTAGTGGTTTACTTCCCAGAGCAGAAAATCCTGCACGCGGCTGAAGTACTTCAAGGTGAGAACTTCCCTAACCTTCACACCATCCGTGGTACTAAATTCCGTGACCCATCAATGTGGTTCAAGGGCATCGACGTAATGCGTAAGTTCGACACTGAGATCATGATTAACTCTCACGGTCGCCCTGTTGAAGGTAAAGAAGCGGTAGCTGACGTATTAACGGCTTACCGTGATGCGATTCAATACACACATGACCAAACAATCCGTTACATGAACAAAGGTATGACGCCAGACGAGCTAGTTGAAGTGGTTAAACTTCCTAAGCACCTTGCTGAGCACCCTTGGTTAGGTGAGCACTACGGTACCGTTGCACACGCCGTTCGCCAGATTTACGTAGGTTACAACGGTTTCTTCGAAGCGGATCCATGGCAGCTAGAGCCAATGGCTTACGAGCAACGCGCTAAAGCATTCGTAGAGATCATGGGCGGTCGTGACAACATCATCGACACCGCAAAAGCGGCGATGAAAGCAGAGAACTACACCTTTGCAGCAGAGATTCTTTCTTACCCAATCACGGTAAACAAAGATGACATGGAAGCACGCTTACTGAAAGCACAAGCTTACAAAGCATGGTCTGCCGATCAAGTGAACATCAACTGGCGCAACTGGGCATTGAATGCTGCAGCTGAACTAGAAGGTACTCGTGATTTCTCTAACATGATCAGCTTCGCTTCTGTAGACGTACTAACTGCGCTACCAAGTAAGCAAATCTTCGATATGATGACGTCGACGCTAATCGCAGAAAACTCGTTAGACGTAAACATGATGCTAACGTACAACTTCTCTGATACTAACGAAGCATTCACTATCGAAATTCGTAACGGCATTGCTCAGTTACACGAAGAGGCAGTGAAAGGCGCAGATGTTCAAATCAACACCACTCGTGCAGTATTGAACCAAATATTGATTGCGGGTCCAAACGCTCAACAAGTGATTGGTACCAACCTACAGTCTGGTGCATTCAAGTTCTCGAATGGCGACATCAAAGGCTTCGGTCAATTCATGAGCTACTTCGACAAGCCAATGACTCCAGAAGAGATCATGCTCATCGTTCGCTAATAGCGAGTTCGAACGGTCGCTCTTCGATGATAGCTCTTCGATGATAGCGTGTTAGTAAACAATCACTAACACACTATCAACCAATACGCTGACCGCTTCACATGGACGACAAACAAATACAGGGACCCTTTGTGGTCCCTTTTTTTATCGTCAGGCTCGGCTTCTGCCGTCAGATTCTTAACCCTGTTATAGGTCTCGATAACCATTATGTTAAAACGATTTGCTCTGATTCTTTCACTTACCTCTTCACTCACGTTTGCCTGTGGTCTTCACCAAGATACCGGATTTAGTTTGGTGACAGAGCCCGGTTCACTCGAGGTATTTGGCAACGTCATTACAGCCAGACAAGACGATGAATTCAACAACCTCAATAAGCCGGATCACTTTCGAGTCTTTGCCATCAAGGCCGCGCTTGCGAAACCCCACCCAAGCAAAATTGAGTTCAACTTATTCGAAGCAATCAAAGGTCATTACAGCCAAGTGAAACTTGAAAAGGATGTCGATGTGTCAGGTAGAGATACTTTGCCTACTGAAGAAGATCTACTGTTAATTACTGAACTCGATGTGTTCGATGCGCTAGCAACTGGCACTATATCTTGGGATCACGCGACACTAAACGGCTTAGTGATCATCAATGGGCCACAAGATAAACGAGAGCAGCTTGAAGATTGGCTTAGTGATATTTTTGAAGGGTAATAGCTTAAAGCGGGACAGATAAAAAGTCGTCAAACCCTCGGACTTCAGAACATTGAGGGTTCAACGACAAACTTAAATCAAAAAAGCGTAGGCAACGGAATCAACTCCAGCCCCAGCACACCACTGATGCTCATCACCACCAGTAGGGACACCTTAAACACCGTCTTTGACCACTGAATATAGTTGAGGCAATCGACCTTACGAAACGTCACTTTAGTCCACATAAAACAGACTGCCGCCGACACCGCTAGGTATTCATAACCTGCTTCTCCGAGTAGGAACAGCGCCAATGATACTGCACCAAACGCCACTACATAGGCTTTCATGTGTTGATGCGCTTTGTCGACGCCCTCTTTCACCGGTAACACAGGAATGCCTGCATCTCGATAATCTTGAAGGCGGAACATCGCGATCGCGTACGAGTGTGGCATTTGCCATAAGCAGAACATCACAAACAACAATACCGCTTCAAGGCTGATGTAATTCGTCACCGCCAAATAACCCACCAATGGCGGAACGGCTCCCGAAATACTGCCGACTAAAGTGCCATAAACCGATGTACGCTTGTACCACATGGTGTAGAAAAAGACGTAAAACACATAGCCAAGCAACACCATGACCGCAGAAATCGGATTAGCGAACTGGAACAGAAGCGCTGTGCCTGAGAGTAGTAAAACCAAGGCATAAACGAACGCGACGTCTGTATTGATGTTGCCCTGAACCAATTCTCGATTTCGTGTGCGCTTCATCTTTTGGTCGATGTCTCGATCAAAGATGTTGTTCACAACACAACCTGATGCAATCACAAGTCCCACACCCGCTAATGTTGTCAGTAACAACATCGCGCTGGCTGGTTCTGTTTTTGCGGCGAGGAAGAACCCCGCCGCAACAGAAATCAGGTTGCCGAAAATGATGCCCGGTTTGGTGATAGACAGATATCTTTTCAGCATACCTTAGCCTACAACTTCATGTTGACGTTCATGTTGTAGATAATCCATACCGAGCCAGCGATAAGAATCAATACAACAATGGCGGTAAACATCAGTGACACCAAGTTCCAACGCCCATCGGAAGATTTCGCTTCCATATGTAAGAAGTACTTAAAGTGCACAAAAATTTGCACCAACGCGCAGCCGAACAAGATCACGTACGTTTCTGTGCTTGGTAATACATGCGCCCACACGATGTAGAACGGAATAATGGTGAGAATCAGTGACGCAATAAAGCCTTTCACATAATCCGTTGCACCACTGTCTAGATGCTGTTCCATTACATCACCCCCATTAAGTACACGATGGTAAATACACAAATCCAAACGATATCAAGGAAATGCCAGAACAGGCTTAAGCACTGGAAACGCATCGACATGTTGTCGTTCAAGCCTTTGGTTGAAAGCTGGTGATACGCCACCGCCATCCAAATCAGACCGAACGTTACGTGCAAACCGTGTGTGCCAACCAAGGTAAAGAACGCAGAAAGGAATGCGCTTTCTTGAGGGCCATAGCCTTCTGCAATCAAGTGATGAAATTCATACACTTCCATACAGATGAAGGCTAAGCCCAATACGAAAGTCACTTTGATCCAGCGCTTCAGTCCGGTCACGTCTTTGCGCTTCATCGCAATCATGCCAAAACCGAAGGTGATACTACTGAACAGCAGCATCATGGTTTCGACAAACACGAACGGCAGTTCAAAGATGTCTTTACCTGTTGGCCCTGCGATAGACCCACTCTCAAGCACGGCATACGTCGCGAAAAGCGTGGCAAACAGGACACAGTCACTCATTAAGTAAACCCAGAAGCCAAACAACTTGTTGCCCGCAGCTTCGTGGTGATGATCATGCGAGTGTGCAAGATCATAAGTGTGTGACGGAGTATTAGCTTGCATACGTCGTCTCCAAATCATCTTTATTGTCGTTATTACCACTATCAGCATCACTGTCAGCGCTGTTACCACGACCAGAATGGTCGCCTTTCTCTGACTGTTTCTTCGCTTCTGCAAGCTGTGCACGTCGAGCCGCTTCAATCGCTTTGATCTCTTCAACTTCCACGTAGTAATCCACATCGTCGTTGTAGCTGTGTTGAATACACGTCACCACGATGCCCACTAAGCTTGCAGCCGCTAGCCACCAGATGTACCAGATCATTGCGAAGCCAAATGCCAACGCCCATGCAGACACATAAATGCCTGTCGGTGTGTTCTTCGGCATGTGAATACGCTCGTATTCTTCTTCCTGAGTTGGGTCAAACTCGCCACTTTGCTTTTGATACCAGAACGAATCGATCTCATCGCCCTTAGGCAGTTTTGCAAAGTTATAGAACGGCGGTGGTGAAGACGTTGCCCATTCAAAGGTACGTCCGCCCCACGGGTCACCGGTTAGATCTCGGTTTTGGTCGCGGTCACGAACACTCACGTAAATCTGAACGAACTGACACACCACACCCATCGCAATCACGCCCGTGCCTGCGGCCGCAACCGCCAGTAGTGGGAAGAACTCAGGGTTAATGTCTTGGCTCAAACGACGCGTCATGCCCATAAAACCTAGAGCGTAAAGCGGCAAGAACGCCATCAAGAAGCCGATGATCCAACAGTAGAACGCGCGTTTGCCCCAAAGCTCGTTCAAAGTGAAACCGGTCGCTTTCGGGAACCAGTAACCAATCGCTGCAAAACAACCGAAGACAACGCCGCCGATGATCACATTGTGGAAGTGAGCAATCAGGAATACAGAGTTATGCAGGATGAAATCCGCACCCGGAACCGCCATCAATACGCCCGTCATACCACCAACGGTGAAGGTGATAAGGAAACCGACCGTCCACATCATTGGTGTGGTGAAGCGGATACGTCCTTTGTACATGGTGAATAACCAGTTGAAGATCTTAACCCCGGTTGGGATAGAGATAATCATGGTAGCGATGCCGAAGAAGGCATTCACATTGGCGCCAGAACCCATGGTGAAGAAGTGATGCAGCCAAACCACAAACGCTAAAATAGTGATAGCCACCGTCGCCCATACCAGTGAGGTATAACCAAACAGTTTTTTGCGAGAGAAGGTTGCAGTCACTTCAGAGAACACACCGAAGATAGGCAAGATTAGGATGTACACCTCAGGGTGTCCCCATGCCCAAATCAAGTTCACATACATCATCACGTTGCCACCAAGGTCATTGGTGAAGAAGTGCGTGCCGATGTATCTATCCAAAGTCAGTAACGCGATGGTGACCGTTAGGATTGGGAAAGAGATGATGATCAGGATGTTGGCACACAGAGATGCCCAAGTGAACACTGGCATCTTCATCATTGGCATAGATGGAGTACGCATGCGCAAAATAGTCGCGAAGAAGTTCACACCCGTTAACGTGGTACCCACACCGGATATTTGCAGTGCCCATATCCAATAATCGACCCCGACTCCCGGGCTCGCCTCAATGCCAGACAGCGGCGGATACGCCAACCAACCCGTTCGGCCAAATTCACCTAAGCCCAGTGACATGTTGGTTAGGATAATACCCACCACAAACAGCCAGAAGCTCAAGTTATTCAGATAAGGGAATGCAACATCACGAGCGCCAATTTGCAGCGGTACGATGATGTTCATCAAGCCGATAACCAATGGCATCGCGACGAAGAAAATCATGATCACGCCGTGAGCCGTGAAGATTTGGTCATAGTGATGTGGCGGTAAATAGCCCGTCTCACCAGCTGCAGAAAGCAATTGCTGACTACGCATCATCACCGCATCGGCAAAGCCACGAACTAACATCACCATCGCAACCGCAATGTACATGAAGCCTAGTTTTTTGTGGTCTACAGACGTAAACCATTCATTCCATAGGTATTGCCACTTACCGGCTTTTGTTACCGCATACACCACTAAACTACCCACTAAAGCGATCATGGTTAAGGTGATCAAAATAATGGGTTCGTGGTAGGGAATTGAGTCTAGAGTTAATCTTCCAAACATGACGATTATCCTTGGGTTTCCGGCAGACAGTTCATTGAACCAGGGTGCTGGGTCACGACATCAGTGAATAAAAATGGTGGGATACTAGAAAACAGCGTCACAGGTTCAGCCACACTTGGCGCGGCCAATGAACGGAACTGCTCCCAATCTTCAATACGATCAGGACTTGCTTTCACTTTCTCCACCCAGTTTAAAAACGCCACTTGATCAGGCATGGCTGATGCGGTGAATTTCATTTGAGAGAACCCTTTACCACTGTAGTTCGATGCAAAACCTTTGAAGTCACCTTCGTGGTTCGCGATCAAATTCAGCTTGGTCACCATTCCTGGCATCGCGTAGATCTGCGAACCAAGACGCGGGATAAAGAACGCGTTCATGATGTTGTCTGAAGTTAGCTTAAACGTCACCGGTACATCTTTCGGGAACGCAACATAGTTAACCGTCGCAATGTTTTGCTCCGGATAGATGAACAGCCACTTCCAGTCCAGAGAGACCACTTCGATCACCATAGGCTTAACGTCACTCTCCAGAGGCTTGGAAGGTTCTAGTTCGTGTGTTGTTCGCCAAGTGATGGTGGCCAGAATCGCAATAATGATGATTGGAATCGTCCATACCACTATTTCAATTTTGGTTGAGTGCGCCCAGTCAGGTGCATACTCTTCTGTGGTGTTGCTTTCACGGTATCTATAAGCAAAGTAGATGGTCATCAGGATCACGGGGATGACGACAATCAGCATCAGCAACAGAGCAGTAATAATCAGCTCCTTTTCCTGAACGCCAACGCTACCTTTTGGGTCGAGCAATGCGGAGTTACATCCTTCGAGCATCAGGACGGTTCCCACCAAACCAATCCTCGACAGATTTGCTCTCGATAAAATGCGTTTATATCTTGAAGCTTCCATTAACTTTCTCGATGGTTATCCAGCCTCAGAACGAACGCCCGAGTACTGGTTGTCATGGTCATTAGAATATTTATGTGTTGAGCATGTGAAACGCCGCATCTCAAAAAGCAATGCAATAAGGTTCGTTACTGCCGGGTTAAAACCACACAGAAAACATGACATAATTGTTGCACTTTGAAATACATTGTTACATTTGGCGCATTATGAAGAGTTGAAATTGAAAGCTCACCAAACAAACTTGGAAACTAACCTTCCATTTATGAAGACGAAAACTAAGAAGCAGTAAGCGATTAAGACACACATCAATTGCGTGCTACACGGATAGAGCCAGTACTGACAAGGGATTTAGAAAAAGTAGATAGACACTCGCTCACCACCAAAGCTCGGGGCAAGTTCAAGGTACATTAGAAAGAGCGAATAAATAGAAGTGTGACGCCCGTCAAAATTGTGAATTCACATACCATTTACAAGGTATTCACTGATTAGATTATTCAAAACTTCCACTCATTCACCAACAAGATAATCAAGCATTCATCGATGCACTAATGTGACGAATTGAAAGAATATAATGACTAACAGAAAGGATAATTTGACTAATTGAGAGTGTAATAGCGGTGAAAAGCACAACAAAATGGTAGGGATTGGGGTGAATTTATCGAGAATAACAACACCATAATCGAGCCAGATACGGCTCGATTATGGGCAATTGAAGAGCAGCTAAATTGAAGAGACGTTAATTAAATAGAAGTTAAATTTAAAAACAGTTATACCGCTTGAGTCGCGATGGTTTTTCGCTGATTTTTAGTCATCAAATGATAAACCACCGGCACAAAGTAAAACGAAATAAGCGTGGTTAACACGGTACCGCCCACAATAGCGACCGCAAACGGAGGCCAGAAACCGCCTCCAGCAATAATCAACGGCATAAAGCCACCAACGGTTGTGATTGTGGTTGAACTGATATGTCGAGTACACGACATAACGGCATCAACGACTGCATCAACACTCCCAGAGGAAGCCTCCTTGTCTAGCTTCAATTCGGTCAGAATGACAATGGCCGCGTTGATCGCCAAACCTGCAATGCCGAGCATCGCGATGATCACCGTAAAGCCAAACGGATAACCGAAAGTCCACACCGACAACACCCCTAGCCCACCCGCCAATCCTGCTACCATGAAGATGATGCTACTCATTCGGAACGAGTTGAACGACATCACCACCACCAACACCATCAATACCACCACGACTGCGACATTCGAGATCAGGCTGTTGACTGAATTATCTCGTTCAGCGGATTCACCACCAAAACCAATCGTATAGCCCGATGGCATCTGATAGCTTTCTAGGCGTTTTTGGAATTCATTGAGCACGGTTTGAGGCAAGACACCTGCTTCAATGTAGCCCTCAATGGTATTCACACGTTGCCCATTTCGGCGGGTTATCGCTCCGCGACTGGTCGTCAATTCCAGCTCAGCCAGAGTTGAAACATTAATACCTGTCGAGTAGACATCTGAGCTTATCGGCAAACGGATATTGCTTAAATGCGCTAAGTTCTCACGCGCGTCATCTGCCACACGAACACGAATTGGTACCGATTCACTGCCCTCAATCACCGAGCCACTTTCACGACCAGTCAATGTGGTTTGCAACATACCAGCAAACTGGTTCAATGAAATACCGTTGAGTTTCGCGGTGTCTTCATCGACCTTCAACCACACCTTCGGCGTACCCGGTTGCAGCGTTTCCCTTGTGTGCGTGACATGAGGAACACCCGCCAAAATTAGACGAACATCTTCACCAATCGCTTTTAACGTGTCGAGGTTTTCACCATACACTCGCAGTTCAACGGGCGCGGTAAATGGAGGCCCTTGATTAAGCTTACGTACCAAGATTTGTGCTTCCGGAACCTCTTCATCCAACACCTTTTGCAACTGTGGAATTAGCGCATTGGCTTGGTCAAAGTTCTCTGTTTTCACCATCGCTTGCGAGAAGTATGGCGCATTATTTTGCCTTGCTTGCAGGTTGTAATAGAAAGATGGGAAGTTAGCGCCCACTAGCCAATCGATACGCTCCACTTCAGGGTAACGATGAATGATATCGTCGATTTTTTCAGAGGTGTTTTTGGTGGCGTAAATGCTCGCTTGCGGCGGCATGTAAACCTGAATCTCAAACATGTCTCGGTCTGATGGCGGGAAGAATTGCTCAGTCAGCTGAGACATACTCCAGTAACCGGTAAACGGTACCAATAACACCAAAGCAATCGTGATGATTGGATGCGTCACACCAAAACGGACAGAAGACGAGAACCAACGCGTCAAAGCCGGGATTCTCAAACCCGTCATGTACCAATGGTGCTGCCCTTTCTTATCGACATCACTGAGTTGTTTCGGCAATAGCTTGGTCGCTAAGCCTGCGATTAAGGTGTGCGAGATAATGTAAGAGCCGATCAATGAGAAAGAAACGGTAATCGCAATACCACCGACAAATTCACCCGATGCACCCGGCATCAAGATAATCGGAGCAAACGCCAACACGGTAGTTAAGGTTGAGCCTAATAACGGCACCCATAAATGCTTCAATGCATTCATGGTCGCTTCAGCTCGTTGTTGCCCTTTCAAACGATACGCCTGAATGGTATCGACCATCACCACCGCGTTATCCACCATGATCCCGAGCGCCACAATTAGGCCTGTCACCGACATTTGGTTAATCGGCACACCGGTCATTTTCATGATCGACAAGGTCAATAATGAGGTTAACGGCAGAGAAATTGCCACTAAGATCGCGGCACGCACGCCTAAAGTGACAAACAGAACAATCAAGATCAGACCGAAACCGATCATCAAGCTTTTGCCTAAATCGTCTAAGCGAGTCTCGGTATAACCTTGCTGATTAAACAGCACTGTCACCTTAACGTTACTTGGTAACTCTTGCTCAAATTTACCAATCAGAGCATTAGCTCGCGACGTCCAATTATCAACTCGCAGATCAGGATGCATTCTTGCCGCTACAATCACACCCGGCTCACCATCAATAATGGCAATCTGGTCTTGCGGGGTTTTCTCACCACGCCTCACAGAAGCAATGTCTTCCATACGGATGATGTGACCGTTGCTATCAGTGGCTATTGGCACTTGCTTAATACGTTCAATAGAATCGAGTTCAGATTTAATTTCTAAGCCAAAGCGAGAATAAGCACTCACTAACTCGCCGGCGGAGTTCTTGGCGTCTGCCCCTTCGAGCGACTCAGCAATATTGGCACTTGAGCGCCCTAACGCCGCTGCATCGGCAGTACGCAAACTGATTTGAATCTCTTCTTGTGGCATCCCATATTCATCAACGAATTCGGTACCCGACAAAGTTCTTAGTCGCTTAGCGAGTTCTTTGGCATAACGCCCGAGTGTTAATCGGTCAGGTTCACCTGCACCAGACCAGGTTAGAGATGCGATGGTTGTGAAAGCATAGGTATGGTCGCTATCGAGATCGGGAGAATGAGAGCCCGCAGGCAAAATGGATTCGATGTCAGATAGCTTGTCGCGAGCTTGAGACCAAACAGGCTCAGGCTCGGTGATGGTGTCATTCAATTCTAAGGTGACAATAGACACGCCCGGCCTTGACGTCGAGCTCACGAGTTTAACTTCACTCAGCTCACGCAGTTTGTTCTCGATAACTTCTGTTACCAAGGTTTCAACACGCTCGGCACTGGCGCCGGGGAAACTGGTAGTAATGTTCGCGTAACGGTTGATGATGACCGGATCTTCTGCACGCGGCAACGTCATGAACGCAGAAATACCACTCACCATCAGCAGTGCGGTCATTAAGATAAGCAGTCGAGTGTTGGAAATAGTCTCTATGATTTTCATGCTATTTCCTATTCAGTAGTAACGCTTGCTGGCTTCACGGTTTGTCCGGGAACTAAACGATGTAAGCCACTGGCAATCACTTGTTCACCGTCTTCAATCGCCCCACTTACGTACGCTTGTTGATTGTTGGCAAACAACACCTGAACACTTCGGCGCTCAACTTTGTTGTCTTCACCAATCACAAAGATGTTCCACACACCGCGCAATCCATCAATCAAACCCGTTAATGGCACCCAGTAGCCTTGGTCATCAATCTGCTCATCAAATTTCAAATAGGCAAGTTGCCCTTCTAACACCGACGATTGTTCAGGAAACAAGTAACGCAAACCGACACTGCGAGACTGTGTGTCAACCATTGCGCCCGGATTCAACAGGCTCACAGCGAATTCATCTCGCCCGACGCGAATACTTGGTGCGGAAAGTGAAGTAACCTTTTTCATTTGATGGGCAGGAATACCGATAAAGGCTTCTTTCCCTTCAGAGGCAAGCAGTGTAAGAGTTGGATTCCCTACATTCACTACATCTCCAAGCGAGACATAGCGGGTTGCGATGGTCCCTGAATATGGCGCACGAACTGTCGATTTCACCAGTTTCAATTGATTGCCTTTTACTGAGGCATCAATACGCAGTAAGTTCGCCTGCAACACGCGTTGCTCACTGGTTAACGAATCAATCTCAGCTTCGGCACTGAAGCCTTTCGCTTTCAATGAACGTTGACGTTTAAGGTTCGCAGCCACCAAACTCAATTGAGCTTTGACTTCTTCAGCCTGCGCTTTCAGTTGGCTAGACTCGGTTTCCAAAAGTTGGGTATCCAGTCTGATCAACGGCTGACCCGTTGTGACTGTGTCACCGACATCCACCAGAATCTCGTTTACTTTTCCGGCCAACTCGAAACCTAAATTGGCCTGCTGACCCGCCTTAACCACACCGACATATTCGCGTTGTACTGCATAAGAAGAAGACATCGCCAAGGCCATCGTTTCCACCGTTAAAATGGTTTGGACGCTCGATGCCGTTTCAGCGGTTGAATCAACCGACTCTTGGGCTTGTTCCTTTTCACCACATCCAACAAGAAAAGCCGACAACGCCACTGCCACTGCGCTTCCCTTCATCAATTTATACATACGTACTGTTCCTATGCGGTACTCAATTATGTTCTTTTTTTAGACTAACTAAATCAAACTAGACTGTCTAGTTTGATTGTGTTAAAAATAAGTTTCATCGTTAATGATTGATAAAACCATCACAAAAAGCATAATGCTTAGCGTAAAACGAGACACATAGAACTGAGCACCAACAGGCACCAAGCAAAGAGACAAACTAGGTAACGAGACAACACTAAGTAACGAGAAGCAAGCACGTGACTAAAATCATCAAGAGTGAACAGAAGAGATCGCAGATCTTAACCGCAGCCAGCCAACTTTTCTCTGAACATGGCTTCAAGATCAATATGGATCAGATAGCCAAAGCAGCGAACGTTTCTAAGCAAACGGTCTACTCTCACTTTAAAAACAAAGACGAACTTTTCGAAACCTGCATGCAAACCAAGTGTGCGGAGCGAGAACTCAGTCCTGCAGCCTTTGATATGGATGCTGCGGTGGGTGATGAGTTGGTGAAATTTGGTGTGAAGTTTCAAGATTTATTACTTGATGAACAATCTAGACAAACCTTTCAAAATGCCATTAGCCAAGCGAATACGCATCCAGAGATCGCCTCTATCTATTTAGAAACTGGCCCTCAGAAAACCACCAAGTTACTTGCTGATTATTTGCAGTCGAAAATAGACTCTGGTGATCTCACACTGTCGACATCAAGCTCGCCAGTCATTGCAGCCAGACAACTGCTGCTTATGTTCCATGGTAAGTCAGCGTATTGGGGATTCTTCGGACACGATAGCGGAGAATCTGAAGAAGAAAGACTTCACTACACTCGCGAATGTGTCGCGCTATTCTTAAACGGCAATCAGCCTCGTTAATCGTTCGAGGCCCCTAGTTAATCGCTCAAGGTTTATGTCACCGTTAGCTCGCATTAGAACCTGACTCAAGAAGTAACTCATAGAAACGTTTAGCAGCAGGTCCTGTCTTGGCTCCTTTTGGTAAAGTCAGGTGCAGCGGAACGTGATACCCATTGCCATTTTCGACATTCAACACAGTGAGCTTGTCACTTCCTCGACTTTCCACAATGTGCTTTGGTAGTCGACAATACCCGACTCCCTGCTCTACCGCGCCAAACGCATGATCGAAATTATCCACCGTAATACGCTGACTCGACTTCAACCAGCCCACATCCTTTTTGTTCCCTTGCTTTTTACTGCCTTGAATAGCTTGAGCACCTAAATCTCGCACCACAATTTGCGGCAAAGACGACAGTTGATTCAACGACACTGAAACGGCACTTGCTAACGGATGTGAGCTAGCAACTACTGGCTCCATCATCGTAAAACCAAAGGCTTCGGCTGAGTAATTAGTAATAGGCAAGTTGATGATAGCCACATCAGCCAGTTCTTGAGTCACCATTTCCGTTGTTTTAGACAGAGACGTTTCAATCACTTGTATCGATGTGGTGTTGTTCTCCGCCAAAAATGCAGCCATCGGTTTGTATAGACGTTCAAGACAGCACAAGTGATCAACAGCAACCACAATTTCAGACTCAACACCTTTCGCTAGCTGTTCACTGATCAACTCTAGCTCGCGAGCTTGTTCCAACATACTGCTCGCACGGCGCAACAGTGATTTCCCATCCTCCGATAAGACCGCCCTGCGACCTTCAACCTGCACTAAAGTCACGCCTAATTGGTCCTCCAATTTTCTCAGCGCATAAATCAGCGTGGTATGGCTCTTATTCAATTGCAATGCAGCCGCTTGAATGCTGCCTGCGCGGTCAATCTCGTAAAGGGTTTGCCATTGGTCTAGGGTGGTCTTCAATCTCATTGGTCTAAAATCCTGACAGTTAATAACTATATTATGAACTTTTCTGTCTGTTTTTTACAGGTAATATCTATTTCAACAGGCAATCAAGCCTCCTATGTTTTGCGAAATGACCATGAGTCTCAGCGCAACACCAAGTAACTGTTTGGAGAAATAACCATGAAATTATTACAAGTCGATTTTGAATTTAGCGGCCCATTTGGTGAAGAGATGTCAAACGCACTCGTTGACCTAGCAAAGTCTATTAACAACGAACCGGGTATGATCTGGAAAATCTGGACAGAAAATGAAGCTGAAAAACTGGGCGGTGGTGTCTACCTTTTTGAAGACCAACTCAGTGCAGAGACGTACCTAGCGATGCATAGCGCTCGCCTTAAACAGATGGGCGTAGAAGAAGTACGTGGTGTGATTTTTGACGTCAATCAGCCATTAACTACCATTAATAAAGGCCCAATCAACGGTTAATCAAACTTGTTCATTCGCTGAATGACAACAAAGATACTGAATCGCTAAGTCGCTAAGTCGCTAAGTCATAAATAGAGAGATACGTAATGAACAACAAAACTTTTCTTAGCCTACACGGCATTATTTACGCAGGGTTTGCCATCGCACTGTTTTTTATCCCAACGGTAATGTGGCCCATGTATGGCGTGGAAATTAATGATAAGTACGCTTACTTTCTCTCTCAACACACCAGTATCTTTTTGGGTGGTATCGCAGCGATAAGCTGGTTACTTAGAGACATTGAACCCGGCATGTCAGCTAAAAAGCTCATCCAAGGTTTGGTGGTTACGAATATGCTGGGCGCCATCATCACACTGTATGCAGCGTTTACAGGAATCTTTGTTGGCTTTGGCTGGAGCGACCCTGTGTTCTTCATTTCACTATCGGTACTCAGTGTTTTGCAGGTTCGTCGACAACGTTAGTTACTTAACGAGCTAGCAAACACAAAGAACAAAGCCAAACCAAAAAAGGCACCGGTGAATTGCTCATCGGTGCCTTTCTTTAATTACATGTCACTGCTCTCAAGAGCCAAGCGTTAGAACTCTTCTCAAGAACTAGGCTTATTGTCATGCTCCACAAAAATCAGCTCGTCGGAATTAAAGCCGCGCTCTTTCGACATCGCTTTGAATTTCTCCATGACCTCTGGTGCAACCTCAGGTGTTCTTGAAAGCAGCCATAAGTAATCGGTGTCTGGGCCAGAAATAAACGCATATTGGTATCCCTCTTTATCCAATTCAAACACCACATAAGCGCCATAGAAAGGGCCAAAAAAAGACACTTTCAAATAGCCTTGTTCAGAACCTTCAACAAAATACGCTTTGCCTTCCGCTTCGTTCCATTCACCTTCTTCCGCCGAATAACCTCGGTTTATTACCTTCACGCCACCATCATCACGTAGGCTGTATTCGGCACTGATGTTGTCTAAGCCACGCTCAAACGAGTGATCCAAACGAGCCACTTCGTACCATTTCCCTAAGTATCTATCCAACTCGAACTGTTGAACGGGCTTTACTGCTTCAGGCATGCCGACACACCCACCCAATAAGATCACGCTAAGCAGCAATAATATTTTTTTCATCCTAACCTCGACTTGTTTTTATTAGTAATGCGAGTAAGTCTCTTGAAAACATAAACTTACATCCTTGGTAGTACGTTAAATCCATTTTTATAGTTCACTTAACTGTAATTTATTCAGAATCTTATGTGAATCGTTTAGTCTGCGAATGAATCAATGGCGTTTCATTGCTATTCGATATTGAGTCGGTGTCACCTGTTTATAGGATTTAAACTGACGATTGAAGTTAGCTTGGTTGTCATATCCCACTTTCTCCAAGATCAAACTGACAGGCAATGACGTATTAATCAGCAAGTCGCACGCGACATTCAACCTGATTTTTTTAAGCCGTTGACTGAAGCTCTCTTTATAATGTTTTTGAAACAAGCGCCTAACACTACTTTCACTGATGTACAGATGACTGGCTAAATCGTTAATCGAGATATCTTGAATGAAGTGATTCATTAAGAAGGCTTCGACCTTATTTAGCTTATCGCTGATCTCATCACCTTCGCAGGCCTTAAAGATCGGGTTAATCAACTGCACCACCTCTTCGTCATCAAGTAACACCGAAAACAATGAGAATAAGGTGAGTAACTGTTGGTGCGGTGGTTTCTCCATCACCCTATCTAACAATTCCGTTGCCTTCTCTGCGGTAGCGGACGAAAACTGCAGGCCTTTCTTTGAATCTTCCAGCAATGCACGCAACGGTTCGAGCTCTCGACAACTGTCTATCAACGGCTCTATCCAATCTTTACGAAACCAAACCACGTGCGTTTCACATACTCGTTGGTCATCAGCGCTCTCTTCAGAATAAATAGCATGAGGCAAATCTGGCCCTACCAAAATCATGTGGTTGTGAAACACATCGCTTTGATGGTGCCCAATAAAACTATGGCCAGCAAAGTGACGATGTATCGCTATCTCATACTCTTCGTGTCGGTGCCAACCATAGCTTTTACTGTTCTCGACAATTTTCTTATAGCGCCAAGACATGCCAACTCGTTGTGGCACTTTTTCCAAGTAACCTTTCATTACGATACTCAATGACCTTTTAATATTGAAAGTATACGTAACAAACCACCCAAATCAGCACATTGACTGAAAAGTATTGAACATTGCGCTGACGGTACTCTTCTCTTCGTCTCCGATAAATATACTGCAAGTGAACTTAATCAGGAGAGCAACTATGGACACTTTATTATTAAAAATTCGCGATATGATTCTTGCCACACGTCAACAGTGGATCGGCGAGATCACCTACAGTCACAATATTAAAGGTGACTACACCTGGAAATTCTATGGCTATAACTCTTATGACGAATATAAGAAAGATCTGCGTGAAAGCCTAAAACAAGAGTCGTAATTGAAGATTTGTTCAAGACACAATTTATTGATTAATCGCGGTTTTTATTTGTCATTCATGTAGAGTTTCACACTTGCCACTCGCTTTCTATACTTACTAAACAGTGGAACATGGAAGACATAATAATGAACAACAAGCTCACTCTGTCACGCACTGCATGGATAGCATTACTCGCAAGCTTTACCGCCGTAGCGCCCGTTCTTGCACAAGCCAACACCGTTGTCCAAGCGCAAACAGCAGTTCAAACACAAACCGCCGTTAAAAGCCAAAGTGCAGACCAGATATTTACCAATGCAGATATATACGGGCATCGTGAGTCGGACTCGATCGTTACCCACAACGGCAAGATCATCTTCATTGGTAACCAATCACAGGCGCAAACTTTTCAAGGGCAAAGTACTGATGTCATTGATCTAAACAATGCCTTTGTCTTGCCGGGGTTCATTGACAACCATAACCATGTGTTTGAAGCCGCCTCAGAGCTGGGTGGCAATTGTGAACTCGACTCTGAAGCAACGTTAGAAGAGCAAATCCCCTACTTAGAAGCGTGTAAGATCAATGCTGATACCGATGGCAGAGGCTGGCTGATGGGTTATGGTTTTTCTTTGGAATCGACACTCGACAGCGACTCTGAATACACACCACTTGAGATCATCGACAGTATTTTTCCAGACCGCCCAGTGGTGATCATGGAGCAAACCTCTCACTCGATGTGGGTCAACTCTAAAGCCCTGAAAATCGCCCGAATCAGCCAACAATCTCCGAACCCGCAAGGCGGCGCTTATTTAAAAGACCAAAACAGCGGCAAGCTTAATGGCATCTTATTAGACAATGCTGGCGATCAAGTGATGGAGATGGCTTGGAATAGCCAAAGCGAACTGTTTGAGCAAAGCTACCAAGGGTTAATGTTTGGTCTTGAAGAAGCGGCAGCCCACGGCATTACCACCATTGGTGACGGTCGAATGTACTGGAAACGAGGTTGGTATGACGTTTGGCTAGAGGCCGAGCAAAATCAAGACTTAACGGCGCGTGTCTCGCTACGCCCTTGGGTGTACCCATCGATGGCAATGCCTTCTCAATTAGAAGTCTTTGAAAAGATGTATTCCGACGATAAAAGCCGTCTGTTACTTGTCGATCAGGTGAAAATGTACAGCGATGGCATCTTTATCAATGGCACCGCCAAAACGCTCGCACCCTACTTAGATACTTATCTACCCCAGTCTCCTAATGGCTTGAACTATATACCACCAACACAGATGAAAGAGTGGCTCAGCGCGCTCGATAAAATTGGTTTTAGTGCGCACATTCATGCGATTGGTGATGGCGCAGTTCGTGAATCCCTTGATGCGATAGAAAGTATTCGCAAACAAGGTTCAACCAAGCCTTACACCCTAACCCATGTCGAATTAATCAATGATGAAGATGTACCACGCTTTCTCCAATTAGACGTAACCGCAGATTTCCAAGTCGGCTCTGATTACGTTGCAAGGCATCAACACCAATGGGCCGAAGCTTTCCTTGGTGCTCGCCGTGCTAAAGCCATGATGAACCTCGACGCGATACTCAAGACCGACGCAAACATCACCTTAAGCAGTGATTGGAACGTACACGACATCAACCCTTTAGTCGGCATCGCCAACAGTTTAATCATGGGTAAAACGGGCCTAACTGATATCTACACAGCTATCGACGCTTACACGCTTAATGCAGCCAAAAGTCTTGGGATTGAAGGCGAAACAGGTTCTATTGAGGTTGGAAAATCAGCAGACTTCGCGATTCTCGACCGAGACATCACCACAGTATCGGCAAGACAAATCGCTAAGACTCAGGTGTTGATGACGGTGTTACGCGGGGATGTGGTTTACGAAAAATAAAGCCAATTAGCGTATCGAATTGGTTATCGCAACTCAAACGAAAACGAGCCAGCTTATTCAGCTGGCTCGTCTGTTATTCACATAGGTATTTTATGTTGTGTTACGCGTTGGTCTCTTTAAGCGCTTTCACATTTGAATCTTGTTTGTCATCCAGAGCAAAGTAGATCTTCGATACAATCACTTCAGCAACCAGAATCGTAAATACCACCGCGAAGAACGCGACAACACCGCCCCAAGGGCCTGTAAAACTCACCTTATCTCCGAACAGAAGGTTAATCGCTTCTAGCATCACGAATTTTGAGCCCACCAAGATGATATAAGTGGTGATTGCTCGGTAAACCTTAGGCGCGGTGCCCGGCTTGCTTTTGAAGTGCTCGGCAATCTTGTGCTCTAAACCAATAGAGAGCTTCAACAACAACGCCGCTATCAAAGAAATAGTGAAAGATTCAATGTTGACGAAGTCCCAGTACTCATCGAAAAAGTTAAGCACTACTAAGTCCACCAGCACGGCTAACGTGTAACCTACGAATAGACGTTGTGGTGTGTTGAACCCGTAAACTTTGTCTGATTTAGTCATTCTGTCTCTCTCTAATTTGATAAGTAGCCTTGATTTGAAATACATCTTAGCGTTCGAATCGAAGCAAAACTTACCATTTCATGACACCACTCAAAATCATTCACGACATTAATGAATCGTCATAGTGTCCTCGCGCCTCCACCTTCAATAATCCTGATCGCCCACGTATCACTGTAAAGTAAAATGGCACTCTCGAGTGATCTGCTACTACCAAGTAACCTGCCACTACCAACTAAAGAAAGAATAGCGACGCTAAATGGATGACCTTTATTTAAGCAATGAGTGTGTTAATTGAAATCTTGCGTCCAATAAGACATCTTCGATGCATCTGACTTACTGGCTTTGTATCCAATCCCCATCTTTGTGTGTCGGCTATTCATCACGTTTTGGCAGTGACCTTCGTGACCAGCCCAACTATTAAGACCGGCATTGTTAATTTGCCCATCACTTCGTGGACTGGTGTAACCGAAAATAGGAATCACAACCGAATTGGATGAGAGGACAAACGCATTCTGACCAGAACTGTTCACAACAAAGTGACCTTGAGCATCTCTTCGGTACTGCTCATCTGAGTTCAACTGGGCATTACTCGCCGTATTATTGTCCCAAGCGATAGGAGCTGCTGGTGGGTAGTTACCACTCGAAAACGATGAACCAAAGGCATCACAATAACGTTGTGTCGACCTCGCACAATTTGTCGAGATAACAGATTGGTACTTGATACTGTTCTGACTTAGATCTTCTGGAATATTCACAATTCGGCACCATTTTTCATCGGCAACGCCTTGACCGGGCATCCCCCAAATCGCACCATTCAATAATTGATTTGTATCTAGTGAAGCGAAATCGATGAGAGTGTCGCTATTAAGCTGACCTAGATCCAAATCGATCTTTCCAGATGAAGTGTTCAACTCAAAGATCGAGGCCCCAACCTCCTTAGCTGCTGCGTTAATTTTGTCGCGCTGTAATAATTCCCACGAATCACCAAACCGCTCTTTTGACTGCTCTCCATAAGCTTGAGCGATAAAATCGTAAGTAGGTAAATTAGACTCTGTCCCGCTCCCATCTTTGGAAACTACGCTGCCAACGGTTTTAAATTCCAACGAACTGTCGAACACCGCATCGTTAAACACATACGATCCCAAGAGCTCACTAGAACAAGAGTTACTTTGCATATCGTATCGATATTCAGAAATTGTACCGTCCACAAGTAACTGATGATCCTTCCTTTGCGCGCTTAATCCTGTGGTTTCGTAACAGTGCCAATCGTTAACAAAGTTGCTGCCATTATCGATAACGATTGTTGGTACAGCGATAGTCACATCAACCTCCTGAGTATCTCCACTCTTGAACGCAGGCAGCTCATTTTTGACGGTAATAGATGAGAAATTTCTGATTGGATCCGTTTCTTCGATAAAACCTTCGATCGCAAAAATCATATTGTTGCTAAGAGCTTTAATGTCAGGCTGCTGAGAGGTAGATGATGAGCCGGGATTACTTGGATTACTTGGAACATTAGCGTTATTAGACGTTGTGCTGTCACCTCCTGATGAACTCTCTCCACCACAACCCGTAATAATCAGTGCTAGAAGGGCGACTGCCGAGATATTTTGTTTTTTCATGAGTTAATCCTTAAGCATATATTTTTCTTGATGTAAGGATGTTGCCTCATAGAACGAACTTAAATTTCAGACCAATGTCAGAGCCCCTAAATACTGACACCGATTTAACATTTTATAAGATATTGTCAATTTAACGTTCGACCTATAAGTGGATGAACTCATTCAGTATTTTCATTAAGCCTTCCGTTTTAGATCCAGTTACAGTTCGGTAAATTGACTCTCAACACAAGGTGACGACGATTTGAAATACACCTTAACGTTCGAGTAGGAAAAACTTAGAAATATTGAAAAGCACCAAAAGATAAGTCTCGTCATTGCTTGTCACCAAATGGCCATTCTTCAAATGCTGCGCCCCATATGATGACCCCATCAGCGACACACACTCATTTCCAAAAGGTGCAGACTATGAAAAAGCTAATCACTAACGCGAACGTATTTAACGGTGTTGATAACAACCTAATCGAGAACGTATCACTTCTTATTGAAGACAACTTGATTACTCAAATTGGCGAGGTTGATGCAACGTTAGCGGATGAAATCATTGATGCTCAAGGTGGCACAGTCATGCCAGGCCTGATTGATGCGCACGTTCATATCACGCTCTCTGCCTCTTTTAATGTCATTGATACGATGACTCGTGAAGAAGTGGCGATTCGCTCAGCAAAGATTTCAGAAGAGATGTTAATGCGCGGCTTTACTACCATTCGCGACGTGGCGGGCAATACGCTTGGCCTTAAAAACAGTATCGACAAGGGCTATGCGACTGGCCCACGCATTCTTCCTTCAATGGCGGCTATCTCACAAACCTGTGGTCACTCCGATTACCGTCAAAACCAAGCACAAGAGCGTTTAGCAAACGGCCATGAAGACTCACCAATGATGAAGCAAGGCTCAATGAAAGTGGCCGATGGGCGTTCAGAAGTATTGAAAGCGGTGCGTGAACAGCTATTCATGGGCGCATCACAAATCAAGATCATGGCTGGCGGTGGCGCATCTTCAACCTTCGACCCGCTAGACACATTGCAATTTACATCAGACGAGATGAAAGCCGCAGTTGAGGCCGCTTCAGATTACGGCACTTATGTCGCTGCGCACATCCACACCTCTGATGCGATGCGCCGAGCAGCTGAAGCGGGCGTGATGTCTTTCGAACACGCGACCATCATGGACGACGACATTGCCGAAATCATTAAAGAGAAAGGCATTTGGGTGATTCCTTCTTACTTTACCTCTTCATTGATTGCAGAGCGTAAGATCCCGCTGCCAAATGAAGAGACATACCGCAAGACAGAACGCGTAGGCAAAGCGATGTTCAAGTCAGCAGAACTGATTAAGAAATACGACATCCAGAACATCGCTTTTGGCACTGACTGTGTAGGTGAAACCAACGTTCACGCGACACAATTGAATGAACTTGGTGCGATTGAGCAAGTATTCGATACCATCACCGCGCTTCGCATGGCGACATCAAACTGTGGTCGCTTGTTCGAAATGTCGACCTACCAACACCCATACCAAGAAGGCAAGTTAGGTCAGATCGTTGAAGGCGCGTATGCCGACCTATTGATCATCGATGGCAACCCACTGGAAAGTGTTGCATGTGTGGCGAACACAGAGACACAAAAACTGATCATGAAAGACGGCAAGGTGTACAAAAACACGCTTTAACCTCGAAAAGCGCTCGTCCATTCACCATAAAAGCAACAAATCTAAAGCAAATAACCGAGATGACTAACTTGGTTGTTTGCTTTTCTTTGAATCGCCTAAAACTGATCTCGCTTTCGACCAACAAACTCTGACAACAACTCGATTCTATTTTAGATCAGCATAAATTGTGGTTGGAAAACCAAGGCGGCGAACGAGCACAATTAGGTAATACCGATCTAAGTAATCTAGCGCTTCAAGATGTTGACCTTCGTTGCGCCAACCTGATACGTACTGATTTTAGTGGCGCCGATTTATCGGGTGCGGACATGAATGAGGCTGACATCACCTATGCCAATTTCAGCCACGCGAACCTCAACAATACGAGCTTCCGCGATGCTGACCTACGTAACGCCAACATGAGTTACGCCCAAATGCTCAACGTCGATTTACTGCGTGCCGACTTGTTTCGCACTGACTTCAGCAATGCTCAAGTTAATGACTCTGCTTTCAAACGAAAAGACACAGGCAATACCATTATTGAGCTGCGAGATCCTACCCGACAGTGTCTCTCTGCCAAGTAGGCTCAAACAGCGATGATCTCCAATGCGCTGATATTGTTGCATATTCATTCGATTATTCGATAAATACCGAATTGGACTGGGCACTCTCCTACTGAACTCAGGTCGTAACAGCAAATCTCGCACCCCATATAAGTAAGCATCGAACGACATTCTTCTTACTTGGTTTTTGTTCTTACATATTTTCGATTCTCATGTATTATGTGCGCCCATAATTGTATGACAAATATGTAGCACTGTTTCTGTATGACCAAAGCCACCAACCACGCGATTTTGCTCTTAGTATTCGCAAACCTACTCGCCTCCTTTTCAGACGTCTCACTCAAAGTGCTGAACGGTGAAGTGCCCACGTTCCAATATGTGTTTATCCGCCAGCTATTGAGCGTGATGTTGCTGCTTCCTTTTTGGCTAAAGCTACCCAAAGAGACGCGCATGCAAGGTGGTTGTCGCATCAACTTCTTGCGGGCTCAATTCATCCTAGTGGGGAGTGGCTGCGCAATGATTGCCATCACACACCTCACCTTGGCGACCGCAAATGCGATGTTCTATGTTGGACCTATTCTGATGCTCCCGCTTTCTATTGTTTTATTGAAAGAGAAGCCGACATCATCAAAAGTGGTCGCGACATTGATTGGTTTCGTGGGTGTGTTAATCGTGTTGCGTCCAGAGCAATTTCACTGGGCCGCTATTGCAGGCTTAGGCAGCGCGCTCGCTATGGGTGTCGGCAATATCTTGATCAAACGTCTTCACGCAGAACAACACATTATCTCGACACTATTTTGGACCAGTGTAATGACTCTGCCGCTGGCGTTGGCTCTTGCTCTGCCTGCATGGGCGGCGATTGAATGGCGTCATGTTGGGTGGATTATGGCAATCAACCTATTCGTTCTGGGATACCATGCCCTTGTGGTGGTGGCTTATAAAAAAGCGCCAGCAAACCAAATTGCTCTCGCAGAATATTCGGGGTTGGTGTTTGTGACCCTATTTGGCGTGATGTGGTTTGACGAGATTCCAGACATGTTGACCCTTGTCGGCATCAGCCTGATCGTCATTCCTATGATGCCAATAAAATGGAAAAAGTACTTCAGCAGGTCAAATCAAACGGCGCTTGATGTAGAAGCCAATCAGCCTAAACCTTAATCGTAGGCAGCATCATTAAAGCACATTGAGCTAACCCACTTTCGACTTATTCAAACTAGAAAAGGGACCGGTATTTCTACCCGTCCCTTTTTATTTTCGTTTGTGTAAGGTGTTACTTAAGCTTGAACACCAACACTTTGTTGTATGCCGTTACCATCAGTAACTCTTGCTGTTTCCCGCCAATTTCTAGGTTGCTGATATGGCCCGCATCAATAGCAATGAAGTCAATCTGCTTACCGTCTTTATCGAACACACCCACGCCACCGTGCGCTGCAACAAATAGGTTGCCATCGGCATCAACAGCGACGCCATCAACCATAGGTTCAGAGCCAGACTCCGCCTTCACCTGGGCAAACTGCGTCTTATTGCTGAGTGACTGTCCATCAACATCAAATCGGTATACCCAACCATCAGATGTGTCGGCAACGTATAACGAAGATTCATCAGAAGAAAAAGCGATGCCGTTTGGTAGCTTGAACTCTCCAGTGATCAACTTTAGATCACCATCTAAATAACGATAAACGCCATTAACCGGTTGCTCTGGTTCTGCCTTTGCTGGGCCGTAACCTTGGATACCAAACGGAGGATCGGTGAACCACACGCTGCCATCGCTGTTAACGGTTAAATCATTCGGGCTATTGAGCAGCTTGCCGTTATACGTTGCAGCGACAATCACTTTCTCTCCGTTGCCCTGACGGTACGACAACTTTCTATCATGGCGAGCAGCCCAAAGGTTGCCTTTCACATCAATATCGAGACCATTGGCATAGCCAGAATTATCATCAAAAACGCTCAACTTGCCGTTAAGATCGTAAGAGTAGGTTGTGTTATTTGGAATATCGCTAAACAAGAAACGTTGATGTTCCACATCCCATGTTGGGCCTTCAACAAAGCCGAATGAGTCTCCAACCAGTGTTGGGTTACTTTCTACAACAGAGGCAGCTGAAACATTCATAGAGGCAGCCATTGCAGCGGTAATAAGTAGTAATTTGTTCATTGTTCTTCTCCTTTCTGTTTACGTTTTGAATCTTAGTTTCTTGAAGGAGAGAGAAAAACAGTACAAAATGACTTCACTGTTTACTAAATGGTGTTAATGATGAATTTGATTTATATGCAGACCTTCTTGACTGTCGCCGAAGAGCAAAGCTTCACCAAGGCCGCTGAAGTATTGGATGTGTCAAAAGGTTTGGTGTCTCGGCATGTACAACGACTCGAAGAAACATTGAATTCTAAACTGTTTCACAGAACGACTCGTTCTATCAGCCTCACGGAAGTGGGTGAAGAGTTGTATTCGAAAGCGAAGCAAATTCAACTATTAGCAACTGAAGCGGAAATGCGTGTCTTAGACATGACGCAGGAAGTAGCAGGCGATTTAAAAATTACCGCACCGATAGAGTTTGGGCGTGCGCTTTGTCGTCATATCATCCCTACTTTCAAGCAAGAGTACCCAAAAGTGGATTTGATTCTCGACTTTGGACCGATGAAAAAGAAGATAGAATCTGGCGACTTTGACATTGCTTTTAGAGCCTACGATGAACTGCCTAATGATGTGATTGCCAACGATCTCGGGCATATCCGCAATGTTCTCGTTTGCAGTGCGGATTACGCATCGACTAACCCACTCGCCACCACCAAAGACATCCACAAATGTAGCTTCATTCTTAACAGTCAAAATGAACGTTGGAATCAGCTGGAGTTGATCAATGGTGAGCAAACCTACCATGTTGAAGTAACCGGAAGCGTTAGCTCGAATACCTACAGTTCAATTTTAGAGTTAGCGATGCAAGGGATAGGTGTCGCCAGCTTGCCGTTCTATCAAGTTGAAGAGCAGCTCAAACAAGGTGAGCTTATTCACGTGTTCCCAGAATGGTCGATAAAAGCCCAAAAGCTAAGCCTTATCTATGCTCAAAGAAGAGTAAAACCACAGAAGTTGGTCACTTTTAACCGAGCGGTAAAAGAGTGGTTGGAATCGAATAACACTTATACGTTGTATGTTTTAGAACGCTAAATCTTTCAATTGGAACGTATGTGCGTTCCATTCATATCAGGCTCAATCGCCGTGCTTTCAATAGCTGATAGGCTGCCGTGTATTCGTCGATTTTGAAACACCCTCCCCCTCTAACTCCCCCTCAAGTTGAGTTCATCACCCCCTGTAGATTGACGACCGAGGGGGAGAACCTTCTTTATCGCTGAACGTGTAAATGCACATGTCATGATCGGTAATCAATTCCTCCCCTTTCCACGAATCATAATGGATCGAAGATACGGATTAAGGGGAGATTAGGAGGGAATTTGAGGTTGGTGTGATTACCGAGGGAGGTTGGGCTAACACGGATTTGCCCCTTTTCAAGTTAGTGCTCTTATCTACCACACTTTACGGGTGGCAATTTGACCTATTTTTTCTAATCAGTGTAGTAGTAAACTTGAAAGCTAATTAAGACGCAGTATGCTCACCCAAGAGCCTTATAGTCGATGATATCGGCTATCTGTAATTTTAATCCAGTAGATCAACTTATCAGTTTTAGAGTCTATCGTTGTGGAATTTAAAAGCTATAATATAATGCTGTTTTTACTCCTGCACTTTTAATGAGGTTTCATGTTTGAATTTATCGGGATAGCAGTCGTTGGTTGGTTGGTTGTGAGCATTTTTGTTAGATTTATAGGTCGAACAAAGTCAACATCTCAAAGTCAAGAATTTGGTAAAGAATCTAGACATATTGCAACACGTGAACTTGGTGTACCAGCAGCTTTTTACAATCATAGTGTCGGCTCCCATATGGACGAAGTAAAACAAGCGGCCGTTGCTTTGCAAGAAAGCGGCGATGACTATTTTAAGAACTTAAGCTGGCCGCGCCTGTTAGCATGGGGTGTATACTCTGGATACCGTCATCATTGTGAACAGTCACATTATGGTAACCCTATATCACAAAATCTTTTGGATGACCTACGAATCTCAGGAAGTGATATCTCTACAGAATTGAGTCGTGAATCCACATCACTAAAGCGATAGGGCTTATCATTAGTTGTTCTGACATCCAAATTAATACAAGTAATAATATCATTAACTTATCAATCTGAATCAATCTATAAAATACAGATTAAACTCTGTATTTATCTTGGCAAAAGCTGTTCCAAGCTTCGAGCAATGAATTCACTACAAACCATGCTTAAGTGGATTAATATAACTATGCGCGTAAATTGAGAATGGATGAGGAGTGGGGGGACCAGGTGGTGTTGGTTCTAGTTCCTATTTTACATTTGAGATAACATACGTTATTGATTAAATAAAATAATTTATGCATAACAAAATCATCAAACCTGTAAGTGATACTTTAGCTCAACGAATGAAAATACCTATAGTTGGAGCATTTGTACTATCTTGGGCGCTGGTTAATCACGCCTTTATTTTGGAGTTCATGTTTACATCCTTAGATATCAAGGTTGAAACGGAAAACCACCAAATTTGATGTACTAAGTGACCTCGCTTACCCAGCTCTATTGACGTTGTTATATTTAACGGTCATTCCCGCAATCCAACTATTACTTGATTGGAGAGTCCTCAATACACTTGGTGAATCACGCAAGGATCATGACATTAAATTGGCTAGGAATGCCTTATTATCTGCACAGGAGTACCAAAGTAAGTTGCTTGAAAGAGAAGTAGATGGTTGGGAGCAAGAAAAAGTAGACTTACATGGTCAGATTGATTAACTAGAAAAACAGATGGCCGAATTTGTAGGTCAATTGCAAATATCAGATAAAAAAGAATGCTATACAGTTTGGCAACGAACTTCTTCTACGAACGATTAATGATGCACTTGATTCATTAAAGCGTCCCCGAGTAAATGAAGGCTCAGACTATGCTGACCAGAGAACACGTGAAGAAATGTGTGATGATGTTATTGAGATACTTGAACCTGTTGCAGAAAAAGAAATACCTTTTTAACTCATTTACCCTTGTAAGTTGAACATGTTCTGTGTTGCTGCCTCACACAGTTAGTACCGTTATCAGAACGCAGCGTGAGAATAGGTTTGGCCTAACTGATCTTATCCTAACACACCTTAACTCACAGAAATCAAAACTCGTTTATGTCCAGAAACGTTTTTAAAATTGATCAAACTCTATTGTCCTCCGACAACAATGGCTAGATATAGAGCGAGCATAGGGTCAGATAGAGTTTAAAAGTAGGTAGTGGTTAGGGGGGAGTTGGTGATCTTAATTACACATCCCTGTGTAACGTATTTTGAATGTCAGCTGGCTTTAAAGAGCTTCATAAATTGACTAAAGCGTGGAATCAGGTTTTGCACAGTCGGCGCATCGGGAATCTCATTTACAAAAATCATAAAGCGCTGTGCTTTACTTTTATCACCTTGAGCAGTCCCTGCTAGTATTGCTTGAGCTAAAATTACATGCTCAGCGGTAACGTCCTTATTCGAAAATTCGTGAATCAACATAGAAAATCCTAATAAGTATAAATACGGATATAATAATACAATATATTGATGTTTATATCGATAGCTTATGGCATTCATCAATGTCAGATTTGTGTAAAAACAATACTGGACAGTGAGCTTAGTGACTTTCCATACTTATGCTAATTCGTGATTTGCTAATACTTGGTTCTTCGAAACTCATTTATGTCTGTGCGACCTGAGGTCGTATGAAGCGTTGTTCACCGCTTAACGAGTGAACCATCTG